>NZ_JBJGZA010000010.1:0-132618 GCF_054050255.1 Geodermatophilus sp. SYSU D00700
CCCCCCCCCCCCCCCCCCCCCCCCCCCCCCCCCCCCCCCCCCCCCCCCCCCCCCCCCCCCCCCCCCCCCCCCCCCCCCCCCCCCCCCCCCCCCCCCCCCCCCCCCCCCCCCCCCCCCGGAACCCGTGGTGTGTCAGGAGCGGTGCACCTCGTCGTAGCCGAGGTCGCCGCCCGGGTCGTCGCCAGCCCGGGCCGGCGGCTCCGCGGGCGCCGGGGGTGCCGGCTGCCGCCCTGCCCCGGCGGTCGCCTCGTGCACGAGGTCGTAGCCGTAGTCGCCGTCGGACCGCTCACCTGACTGTGTCATGACCCCTCCTGGCCGCGCGTGGGCCCGATGCTGCGCGCCCGGCCGGGACGCGCACAAGGCCCCGCGCCGGTCCTCCCCGGGAGCGATGGTGGGCGTGACACGATCCAGCAGGCCACGCGCACGTCCAGGACGTCCTCGAATCCGCGCTCGTCGTCCGCGAGTCGAGCACGGTCTTCTGCGACAGGGAGGGGTCCCGGTGAGGGTCGCGTTGTTCGCCACCTGCCTGGTGGACACCCTGGTGCCGCAGGTGGCCCGGGCGACGGCGGTGCTGCTGCAGCGGCTGGGTCACGAGGTGGTCGTGCCGCCGACCCAGGCCTGCTGCGGGCAGGTGCACGTCAACACCGGCTACCGGCGCGAGGCGGTGCCGATCGTGGCCAACCACGTGCGCGCCTTCGCCGGCGCCGAGGCGGTCGTGGCGCCGTCGGGGTCGTGCGTGGCCTCGATCCACCACCAGCAGGCCGCCGTCGCCCGCCGGGCCGGGGACACCGGGCTCGCCGAGGAGGCGGAGGCGCTGGCCGCGCGCACGTACGAGCTGTCGCAGTTCCTCGTCGACGTGCTCGGCGTGACCGACGTCGGCGCCTACTACCCGCACCGGGTCACGTACCACCCGACCTGCCACTCGCTGCGCCTGCTGCGGGTGGGCGACCGGCCGCTGCGGCTGCTGCGCGCCGTCCGCGGGCTGGACCTGGTGGAGCTGCCGGGCGCCGAGTCCTGCTGCGGCTTCGGCGGCACCTTCGCGGTCAAGAACGCCGACACCTCGACGGCGATGCTCACCGACAAGATGGCCGACGTGCTCGCCACCCGCGCCGAGGTGTGCACCGCCGGGGACGCGTCCTGCCTGATGCACATCGGCGGCGGCCTGTCGCGGCTGCGCTCGGGCACCCGCACGGTGCACCTGGCCGAGATCCTCGCCTCGACGGAGGACGACGTGAGCCCCACCCAGACCACCCGGCCGGCGGTGCGGGCATGACCGTGCACGTCCGCGGAAGTGCACGGAGGAGAGCCGCGTGACGACGACGCCGCGGGACGACCGCACCGACCCGACGCCGCTGGCGCCGGGGGCTCCCCGCTCGGGCACGACGTTCCTCGGCCTGCCCACCGCGCCCCGCGGCGTGGGCCACCTGCGCGGCGACGTCCCCTTCCCCGACGCCGCGCGCACGGCGCTGCGCGACGGCCAGCTGCGCGCCAACCTCGGCCGCGCGACGACGACGATCCGCGGCAAGCGCGCCGCCGTCGTGTCGGAGGTGCCGCACTGGGAGCAGCTGCGCCAGGCCGGGAAGGCGCTGAAGGCCGCGACCATGGCCCGGCTCGACGAGCACCTCGAGGAGCTCGAGCGGCAGGTGGCCGCGCGTGGGGGCACGGTGCACTGGGCGCGCGACGCCGCCGAGGCCAACCGCATCGTCACCGGGCTGGTGCGGGCCACCGGCAGCGACGAGGTGGTCAAGGTCAAGTCGATGGCCACCCAGGAGATCGGCCTGAACGAGGCGCTGGAGACGGCGGGGATCAGCGCGGTCGAGACCGACCTGGCCGAGCTGATCGTGCAGCTGGGCGAGGACACCCCGAGCCACATCCTCGTGCCGGCGATCCACAAGAACCGCTCGGAGATCCGCGAGGTCTTCCGCCGCACCATCCCGGGCGTCGACCCCGGCCTCACCGACGACCCGCGGCAGCTGGCGATGGCCGCCCGGGCCCACCTGCGCGAGCGGTTCCTGCGCGCCCGGGTCGCGGTCAGCGGGGCCAACTTCGCCGTCGCCGAGACCGGCACGCTCGCCGTCGTCGAGAGCGAGGGCAACGGCCGGATGTGCCTGACGCTGCCGCAGACGCTGATCACCGTCATGGGCATCGAGAAGGTCGTGCCGCGGTGGACCGACCTGGGCGTCTTCCTGCAACTGCTCCCCCGCTCCTCCACCGGCGAGCGGATGAACCCCTACACGTCGCTGTGGGCCGGCGTCACCCCCGGCGACGGGCCGCAGGAGTTCCACCTGGTGCTGCTCGACAACGGCCGGACGGCGGTGCTCGCCGACGAGGTGGGCCGCGAGGCGCTGCACTGCATCCGGTGCTCGGCCTGCCTGAACGTGTGTCCGGTGTACGAGCGCGCCGGCGGGCACGCCTACGGCTCGGTCTACCCCGGTCCGATCGGCGCGGTGCTCTCCCCGCAGCTCACCGGGGTCGAGGACAACGCCTCGCTGCCGTACGCCTCGTCGCTGTGCGGTGCCTGCTACGACGTCTGCCCGGTGGCCATCGACATCCCGTCGATCCTGGTGCACCTGCGCGCCGAGCACGTGGAGGCGCAGCAGCGGCCCACCGCCGAGGCGGTCGCCTTCCGCGGGCTGTCCCGCGTGATGAGCAACCCGCGGCTGTGGCACCTCGCCCAGCGCGCCGCCGGGCTGGGCCGGCTGCTCGCCAGGGGGAGGCCGACGCTGCCGGCCGCGCTGCCGCCGCCGGCGAGCGCCTGGACCCGAACCCGGGACCTGCCCGCCCCGCCCGGGAGGACGTTCGTGCAGCAGTGGAACGAGGAGCACGGCCGATGAGTGCGCGGGAGGAGGTGCTCGGCCGGATCCGGACGGCGCTCGGGAGCGACCGGCCGTCGGTCGACGTCCCGCCCGTGCCCGGGCCGCGCGCGCTGCCGGCCGGTGAGCTGCTCGACCTGCTCGCCGAGCGGGTCGAGGACTACCGCGCCAGCGTGCTGCGCTGCGCCCCCGGGGAGGTCCCGGCGACCGTGGCCCGCGGCCTCGACCAGGCGCTGGGCGCGGGATGGGACCCGGCCGGCGTCGTCGTCGCCCCCGGCGTGCCGGCAGGCTGGCGGCCGGTGGGGTCGAGAGAGGACGACGGCCGGCCGGCGGTCGAGCTGGCCGCGTTCGCCGCGACGCTGACCGGCGTGGCGACGGCGATCGCCGAGACCGGCACGCTGGTCCTCGACGGGTCGCCGCTGTCGGGCCGGCGGGCGCTGTCGCTGCTGCCCGACGTCCTGGTCTGTGTCGTCGAGGCCGCGCAGGTGGTGCCCGACGTGCCCGACGCACTGGCCCGGCTGGACCCCGCCGCCCCGCTCACGATGGTCAGCGGCCCCTCGGCCACCAGCGACATCGAGCTGCAGCGGGTCGAGGGCGTGCACGGCCCGCGGACCCTGGTGGTCGTCCTCGCCGGCTGGTGAAGGACCCTCGTGCCCCCCAGCCCTCAGGTCAGAGGCTCGGGATAGGTGGCGCGCACCGCGCGCATGTCGAGGTCGCGGACGGTGGCCACGAGCAGGTCCACCGAGTCGGCGGGCATCCAGCCGGGCTCGGCGAACACCAGCACGCCGTCGCGGTAGACCATCAGCGTGGGCGCCGACCGCACCCGCAACTCCGCGACGAGCGCGGGCTCGACCTCGGTGTCGACGGCGGCGAAGACCAGGTCGGGGTGCCGCTCGGCGGCGGCGTCGAACACGCCGGCGAAGGCCCGGCTCGAGCCCGACCGCGACGTGCGGAAGTCGACCAGCACGATGCCCGGCGCGGAGACCGCAGCCGCGTAGTCGCGCCCGCGGAGAGGAACCGTTCCCATGCCTGCACCTCCCGTCCGCCGCCCAGTGTGCCCCGACACCGCGCATCGGCAGCAGCCGATCCGGAGGGATCCTGGGTGCCCCAATGATTGGTGCGCCACGGAGTTACCATGGGGAGGTGCAGTACCTCGACACGGCCCCGGCCGACGCCGGCCCGGACGTCGCCGACCCCCTCGCCCTCGAGCGGCAGGTGTGCTTCGCGCTGTCGGTCGCCGCGCGCAACGTCGTCGCCGTCTACCGCCGGTTCCTGGAGCCCATGGGGCTCACCCATCCCCAGTACCTCGTGATGCTCGCCCTCTGGCAGTCCGGGCCGCTCTCGGTCAAGGACCTCTCCCGGCTGCTGCAACTCGACCCCGGCACCCTGTCCCCGCTCCTCAAGCGGCTGGAGTCCGCAGGGTTGGTGCGGCGCGACCGCGACCCGCGCGACGAGCGGGCGCTGGCCGTCGCGCTCACCGACCGCGGGCGGGAGCTGCGCGCGCAGGCGGAGGCCATCCCGGCGGGCATCGTGGAGCACCTCGGCATGCCCCTGGACGAGCTCCAGGCCCTGCACGGCGCACTGACCCGGGTCATCGACGCCTCGCAGCACGCCCTGGTGGACCAGCCGTGACCGCGCCCACGGGAGCCAGGCAGCCCGACGCCGGCGCCGCCCCGGCACCGCCGCGGGTCCGCCCCGGTGTGCTGCGGTGGGTGGCCTACGCGATGGGCGCCGGGCTGCCCGAGCGGCACCGGACGTGGGTCCTGTACGACACGACGACCGGGACGTGGGTGCTGCGGCACGTGGCGCGCACCCTGGTGCAGCTCGCCGTGCCGATCGCCCTGGTCCTGCTGTTCGTGCCGGGCGCCTTCTGGATCCGCGGGCTCGCCGCGCTCGGCGGGCTCATCCTCGGCCTGGCGTTCTCGCTGGCCTACATGACCGAGGCGGTGGAGAACCGGGTGAAGAAGGCCGGCTACGCCCCGGGCTCGGCGCAGGCCGTCCGCGACCTGGCCGGCCGGGAGCGCGAGGCCCGCGACTCCGAGCGCCGCCGCGCCGCGGCCGCCCGGCGGGCCGCCCGCTACCGCGAGCGCCGCGGCGGCTGACCCGCCTCGCGGAACCGCTCGCCGGAGCCCCGGCCGAGGGTGCCCGCTCGCGTACGCTCCGTCCCCGACGCCCGGAGGACCTGGGCCGGGACGGAGCCGAGGTGAGTGGACCCACCCGGGACGACGCGCGCTCGGACGAGCGCGACCGCTACCGCTTCCTGGCCGAGGTCACCGAGTCCCTCGCGCAGAGCCTCGACACCGGGACCGCCGCCGAGCAGCTCGCCCGCCTGGTGGTGCCGCGGCTGGCCGACTGGGCCACGGTCACCGTCCTCGAGGGCGACGGCGCGCCCGGCACCGTGGCCCGCGCCCACCGCGACCCGGCCCTCCTCGACGCCGTCGACACCTACCTGGCCGGCCGGGTGACCGCGCCGCGTGACCACGCCGCCCTCGCCGCCACCCTCTTCGCCGGGGAGCCGGTGCAGCTGACCGCGGTCGAGCCCGACCTGGGCCCGGAGTCCCTGCCCGGGGGCGCGGTACGCCGCGCCTGGGACCGGTTGGACCCGCGGTCGAGCCTGTTCGTCCCGCTGCACGCCCGCGGTTCGGGGTTCGGTGTCCTGTCCCTCGTGCGCTGCGGCGACCGCCCGCCCGCCGGACCCGAGGAGATCGCGCTCGCCGTCGAGGTCGCCCGTCGCGGCGCGCTGGCCCTGGACAACGCCCGGCTCTACGGCCGGCAGGTGCGGGTCGCCGAGACGCTGCAGCACAGCCTGCTCACCCCGCCGCCCCGGCCCGCGGGCCTCGAGCTCGCCGTCCGCTACCGGCCCGCGGTCTCCCAGGACCTCGTCGGCGGTGACTGGTACGACGCCGTCGTGCTGCCCGACGGCGCCACGCTGCTGGTCATCGGCGACGTCGTCGGCCACGGCGTGGAGGCCGCCGCGGCGATGGCCCAGCTGCGCAGCGCGGTGCGGACGCTGGCCTACGACTCCCCCGGCGGGCCGGCCGCCACCCTCGACCGGGTCGACCGCGTGCTCGCCGGGCTGCACGTCGGCACGCTGGCCACCGCGCTCGTCGCCCGGCTGGAACCCGCGGCCGCCGGGGACGGAGGCCGCCTGCTGCGGTGGTCGTCGGCCGGGCACCTGCCCCCGCTGCTGCTGCGGGCCGACGGCGCGGTGCGCCTGCTCGTCACCCCGCCGGAACGCCTGCTCGGCACCCAGGAACCCGGCGAGCGCACCGACCACGTCACGACGCTGGCGCCCGGCGAGACGCTGCTGCTGGTCACCGACGGGCTGGTCGAGGTCGGCCGACGCGGCATCGACGAGGGCCTGGCCCGGATCGCCGGCGCCCTCCGCGGCCTCGAGCCGCTCGCGGCCGACGCGCTGTGCGACCGGCTGCTGACCCGGGTGCTCCCCGACCGCACCGACGACGACGTCGCGGTGCTGGCGGTCCGCGTCCTGGCCTGACGGCCCGCGCCGGGACGGCGTCGCGTGTCGACCTGGTGCGGTCTCGGGGCCTCGGAGACCGCACCAGGTCGACACCGGGTGCTCACCCCCAGAAGGCGCGGACCTCCCCGGCGACCCGCTCGCCCTGCGCCCGCCCGGCGCGCGCGGAGGGCGCGCGGCTGGCCGGGTCGAGCGGGTTGGGCCCGAACGCCGCCAGCGCGGCGTCGTCGGCGAGGACCGCGTGCGCCTCGCCGTCGCGGCGCAGGGTGGCCAGCTGCTCCTCCAGCGAGGGACCGAGCGGGCTGCCCGGGAACCCGCCGAAGGGCGCCACCACCAGCACCCGGTCGCAGCCGGCGGCGAGGTCGGCATTCGTGAGCGAGCGCAGGCCGCCGTCCATGAACCGCCCGCCGCCGACGGTGACCGGCGGGTAGACGCCGGGCACCGCGCAGGAGGCGGCGACGGCGTCCACCAGCGGCCAGCCGGTGTCGCGGTCGATCGCCAGGAACTCCCCGTCCGCGGTGTCGATCGCGGTGACGACCAGCCGGGCGGCCGGCCACTCCGGCGAGCCGATCCGCGCGCCGATGACCGCGAGCCGCTCGGACTCCGGCACCGTCTGCGCGCGCAACGCCAGCGCGCCGACCCGCGCCCGCGCCTCCTGCTGACCGGTCACGCCCTCCAGCGCCCGGGCCAGCGCTGCGGCGAACGCCCCGGCGTCGAAGTCCGCGACCCGCTCGGTCGCCGGCACCGGTCCGAGCTGGGCGGCGTAGGCCTCCTCCGGGTCGGCGCCGGTGCGCAGCAGCGTGCCCACGACCGAGCCGGCCGAGGTGCCCACCACGAGGTCGGCGTCGTGGACGTCGACGCCGGCCGCGGCCAGCCCGGACAGCAGCCCCAGCTCCCAGGCGATGCCGGCGACCCCGCCGCCGCCGAGGACGAGCGCGCGGCTCACCCGGCGTCTCCGCGGGTACGGGGCGCCGGCGACCGGCAGGAGGGGGTCGGTCATGCGGGCCAGTGTGCACGCGGGGCCCGGACGCGATACGCAGGACGCATGAGCCGGGACGTCACGACGACGGGCGCACTGCCGGAGGGGCTGGCCGACGAGGCGGTCGCCGCGCTGGGCGAGGCGGACGCCGACGCGTTCCTGGCCCGGGTCGAGCTGGCGCTGCCCGACGTCACCGCCGCGCTGGCCGCCCTCTACGGCGAGCCGGCCGGCGGGCTGCTGGACCGGGCGCTGCGGATCGCGCTGCAGGCCGCGGCCGGGCGTCCGGAGCCGCTGCGCCGGCTCGACCGCCGCCGCGAGATCGACCCCGGCTGGTTCCTGCGCTCCCGGATGCAGGGCTACGTCTGCTACGTCGACCGCTTCTGCGGCACGCTCGACCGGCTGCCCGACCACCTCGACCACCTGGCCTCGTTCGGCACCACCTACCTGCACCTCATGCCGCTGCTGCGGCCGCGCGAGGGCGAGAACGACGGCGGGTACGCGGTGGCCGACTACCGCTCGGTGGACCCGCGGCTGGGGACGATGGCCGACCTGGAGGCCGTGGCGACCGCGCTGCACCGGCGCGGCATGAGCCTGTGCGTCGACCTCGTCCTCAACCACACCGCCCGCGAGCACCCGTGGGCGCAGGGGTGGCTGGCCGGCGACCCCGCGTACGCCGGCTTCTACACCGCCTTCCCCGACCGGACCATGCCCGACGCCTACGACGCGACCATCCCGGAGGTGTTCCCCGACCGGGCGCCGGGGTCGTTCACCTGGGTGCCCGAGGCCCGCGGCGGGGAGGGCGGCTGGGTGTGGACGACGTTCTGGCCCTACCAGTGGGACCTCGACTACACCAACCCCGAGGTCACCCTCGCCATGCTCGGCGAGATCACCTGGCTGGCCAACCGCGGCGTCGACGTGTTCCGGATGGACGCCGTGCCGTTCATGTGGAAGCGGCTGGGCACCACCTGCCAGAACCAGCCCGAGGGCCACACCCTGCTGCAGCTGCTTCACGCGCTGACCCGGGTCGCCGCTCCGGGCGTGGTCTTCAAGGCCGAGGCGATCGTGGCGCCCGACGACCTGGTGCCCTACCTCGGCGCGCACGAGCGCTTCCGCCCCGAGTGCGAGCTGGCCTACCACAACTCGCTCATGGTGCTGATGTGGAGCAGCCTGGCCACCGGCGAGGTCCGGCTGGCCCGCCAGGCGCTGGGCCGGATGCGGCCGATCCCGCCGGGCACCACGTGGGTCACCTACGTGCGCGGCCACGACGACATCGGCTGGGCGGTCACCGACACCGACGCCGCCGCGGTCGGCCTCGACGGCTTCGCCCACCGGCGCTTCCTCAACGACTTCTACTCCGGGCGCTTCCCCGGCTCCTTCGCCCGCGGCGCGCTGTTCCAGGAGAACGAGGTCACCGGCGACGCCCGCATCTCCGGGTCGGCGGCGTCGCTGTGCGGCATCGAGGACGCCCTCGACCGGGGCGACGAGTCGGCCCTCGAGGCGGGGCTGCGCCGGCTGGTGCTGCTGTACTCGGTGGCCTACGGCTTCGGCGGCATCCCGCTGCTCTACATGGGCGACGAGCTGGCCCTGCGCAACGACACCGGCTACCTCGACGACCCGCGGCGCGCGCCCGACAACCGCTGGATGCACCGCCCGCCGATGGACTGGGCGGCGGCCGCGCGCACCGCCGTCCCGGACACGCTCGAGGGCCGCGTCGCCGGCGCGCTGCGCCGGCTGGGCGACGTCCGCCGCGCGCTGCCCGCCCTCGACGGCGGCACCGACACCGAGGTGCTCGACGCCGGCGACGACGCCGTCCTGGTGTGGCGGCGCCGGCACCCGCGGCACGGCACCTTCACGGGTCTGGCCAACGTCGCCGCCACTCCGCGGGCGGTCGACGCCGACACCGTCACCGGGTTCGGCGGCTTCGCCTTCGTGCACGGCAGCGACGGCCCGCTCGGGGTCGAGGACGGGCGCCTGGTGGTGCCGGCCCTCGGCTTCGCCTGGTTCGCCGAGCCCTGACCGGGCGGCGCCGCTCACCCGGACGGGTCATGCATCCCGGACGCCCCGGTGTCGATCAGACAGGGAACCCGCCCGCTCGACGGAAGCAGACCGGCATGGCCCCGTCCCCCACCGCAGCCCGCACCCTCGGCGCGCTGCTCGTCGGCCTCTGCACGGCCGGCGTCCTGGTCACCGCGGCCCTGCCCCCCTCGGGCGCGGCGCTGGTCTCCGACCTCACCCAGGCCCTGGCCTCGGGAGCGGCCGCCGCGGCCACCGCCGCGCACGCTGCCCGGTGCGGCGAGCTGCGGGTGCGCGTCGCGTGGTGGCTGCTCTCCGCGGCGTGCGCGGCGTGGTCCGCCGGGCAGGTGTACTGGACGGTCCTCGCGGTGCGCGGCGAGGCGCCCTTCCCGTCGCTGGCCGACGTCGGCTTCCTCGGCTTCTCCGTCCTCGCCGTGCTCGCGCTGGTCGTGCACCCGGCCCGCGGCGGGCGCACCGGCCCGTGGCAGCGGTTCCTCGACGCGCTCATGACCGCCGGCGCCGTGGGCCTGGTCAGCTGGCAGACGGCGCTGGGCGCGGTGCTGCGCGAGGACACCGGCCACGACGTCGCCGTCCGGATGCTGCTGGCCGCCTACCCGGTCGCCGACACCGCGCTGGTCGTGCTGGCCGTCCTGCTGGTCACCCGGACCTCCGGTGACCGCCGGTCGCTCAACCTGGTCGCCGCGGGGGTCACCTCCCTCGCCGTCGCCGACAGCGCCTTCACCTACCTCGCCGCCACCAGCAGCTACGACGGCGGCACCGCCGACGTCGGCTGGACGCTGGCCTTCGTGCTGCTGGCCGTCGCCGGGCTGTGCCGCCCGGGCCGCCCGGCGGAGGCCACGACCGCGGACCGCCGGGTCGGCCGGGCCGGTGCGGCGGCCTCGCTGCTGCCCTACGTGCCGGTCACGGCCGCGCTGGCGACCACCCTGGCGCTGAGCCTCGCCGGCACGCCGCTGTCGCGCGGCGAGATGACGGCGTCCACGGTGGTCATCGCCGCGCTGATCGCCCGGCAGTACATGACCGTCCGGGAGAACGTCCGCCTCGCCGACGACCTCGCCGCCCGCGAGGCGCAGCTGCGGCACCTGGCCTTCTCCGACCCGCTCACCGGCCTGGCCAACCGCTCGCTGTTCCTCGACCGGCTCGGGCACGCCCTCGCGCTGCACGCCCGGGACATGCGGCCGGTCGCGGTCGTCTTCCTCGACCTCGACGACTTCAAGTCGGTCAACGACACCCTCGGGCACGCCGCCGGCGACGAGCTGCTGCTGCGGGTCGCCGAGCGGCTCACCGGGGCGCTGCGCGGTGGCGACACGGTGGCCCGGCTCGGCGGGGACGAGTTCGCCGCCCTCCTCGAGGACGGCGGGGACCCGCTCGAGGCGGCCGCGCGCATCACCGCCGCGATGGCCGTGCCCTTCACCGTCGCCGGCCGCACCCGCGCGGTCGGGGCGAGCACCGGCGTGGTCGCCCTCGGCGCCGGGGACGCCGCGGTGGGCGCCGACGAGCTCATGGCCCGCGCCGACGCGGCGATGTACTCCGCCAAGCGCGCCGGCAAGGGCCGCGTGGTGCAGCACGGCTCCTCCGCTCTCGGCTGATCCGCCCGGGGCGACGTCTGCGGGCGGGACCCGGGGGTGCGACGCTGGCCCGGTGACAGACACAGCGAGGGCGGTGGCGCACCGCGACGGCCGCCGCACGGAGGCGGTCCGCACCTACCAGGGGCACGGCATCCACGCCGCGCCGGGGGTGCACGAGTACGCCGCCGAGCTGGTGCGCACGCTGCTGCCCGACGGCGGGCGGGTGCTGGAGGTGGGCTCGGGCTGCGGCGCGCTGGCGCTGCGGCTGCGCGACGCCGGCATCGACGTCGTCCCCACCGACCTCGACCCGCCGCACGAGTGGATCCACCGGCTCGACCTCGACGCGCCCGTGTGGACCGAGGAGACCCGCGGCCCGTTCGACCTCGTCGTCTGCGTGGAGACCCTCGAGCACGTGGAGAACCCGCGGCAGGTGCTGCGCTCGATCCGCGCGCTGCTGCGCCCCGGAGGGCAGCTGCTGGTGAGCACGCCCAACGTCACGCACCCGCACTCGCGGCTGCTCACCCTCGTGCGCGGCGCGCCCTACATCTTCGGCCCGCGCCACTACCACTCCCCCGGCCACATCACCCTGCTGCCGGACTGGATGCTCACCGAGCACGTCCGGCTGGCCGGGTTCGGCGGCATCGAGGTCACCACCGCCGGCGACACCCTCTACGCGGGGCCGATGCGGGCGGCCTACCGGGTGGAGATGGGGCTGCTCTGGCTGGCCGGCATCCGCCAGCGCGCCACCTCCGGCGACGGCGTCTGCACGTTCGTCACGGCCACCGCCGTCTAGGCACGGACCCTCCAGCCGCTCACCCGGGGTCGGCCGGCACGGGCAGGAACGGCGCCCACGACGTCGCGGTGCACGAGCCGTACCGGTGCGCGGTCAGCTCGCCGGCGAAGAGCTCGAGCGCGCTGGCGACCAGCCGCACCGTGCCGTCGGAGTGCGGGCACGCCCCGCGGGCGGCGACCGGCCCCGACCAGCGGGTGAGCTCGTCGAGCAGCCCCGGCGGCGGGGTCGCCGGCGCGGCGAGGACCGCCAGCGCCGCGGCGATGCGGGGCAGCCCCTCGAGGCAGGACCCGCACCGGCCGGCGGAGTCCCGGGCCAGGTGCTCGACGACGCGGGCGGTCTCCAGCAGGCCGCAGCGGTCGGCGGGCAGCGCGGCGAGCACGCCGGCGCCCAGGTGGACGCCGGCGACGGCGAGGTCGGCCGCGTCGAGGGTCAGGGACCGCGCGGTGGGGAGGGACACCCAGGTGCCGCGGTAGCCGCCGACCAGCACCGCCCGGGCCCCGGTCAGCGGCAGCACGTCGGCCAGCCGGCTGCCCGGCTCGACGTCGACGACGTCGGCGCGCGCGACCCCGGCGGCCTCCCAGCGGCGGGTGACCAGCGCGCGGTCCGCCGCGTCGGGGCACCCGCGGGCCAGCAGGGCCAGCCGGGCGAGGGTCTCGACGTCGAGCACGAGCGTCGGCCGGCCCTCGACGCCCTGGACGCGCACCGGCGGCTCCTCCTCGCAGGGCAGCGCCGGCCGGCCCTGCAGGCCCGCCACCAGCGCCGACTCCTCCCCCGCCACGAACGACGGCGCCACCGGGTGCAGCCGCACGGTGTCCCCGCGCTCGGCCAGCGCCCGCGCGACGGCGGGCAGCGTGGCCGGTGCGGCGGCCAGGACCAGCGTGGTCGCCCCGAGGGTGCGCCCGGCGAGCGCGAGCCCGTCGAGGACCAGGTGCGGCGCGCGGGTCAGCAGCACCCTGTCCTCGAGCGCGGCCGGCTCGCCCTCCGCCCCGTTGGCCACCACGACCGGCGCGCGCCGCGCACGCGCGACGGCCCGGGCGACCGAGCGGACCTTCACCGCGGTGGGGAAGGCGGCGCCGCCGCGCCCGGTCAGCGCGGCGGACTCGGCGAGCGCGGCGACGTCGGCCACCGGCAGCGGCCCGTGGGTGACCAGGTGGTCGGCGAGCGCCGGACCGGGGGCAGCGAGCAGGCCGGGAGGAGCCGGTGGAGCGGCCACGACGGGCGCCGGTACCACCGGGCGTGGCAGGGGCCGGTCGCGCCGCAGCACGGCGGTGGGTGCGGACATCGGTCCCTCCTCGGGACGTCCCGGGAACGGACGTCACGAGCAGACTGGGGAGCGCACCTGCCGTCCACCCGGGTGCTCCCTGGCAATCGCCTGGGAGCGTCGGGGGCTGCGCCGCCCGCACGGGTGCGCCATCGTTGGGCGCGGGCGCCCGCGCGGCCCGCACCCCGGTCCCCGGCCCCGGAGGTCGCCCCGTGTCCCTCGTGACGGTGCTCGCGACCGGCGGCACGATCGCGACCCGCGCCGACGCACGCGGGGTCTCGACCGCGCAGGACAGCGGCGCGGACCTCCTCGCCCGGCTGCCGGGCACCCACCACCCCCGGCTCCGGGTGCGCGACGTGCTGCGCGTCGGCAGCTACCGGATGACGCTGGAGCTCGCCCACGCCGTCGCGCTGGCCGTCGGCGAGGAGCTGGCCGACCCCGAGGTCGACGGCGTCGTCGTCACGCACGGCACGGACACCACCGAGGAGACCGGCTACCTCCTCGACCTGTTCCACCGCGACCCCCGGCCGGTCGTGCTCACCGGCGCCCAGCGGCCGGCCGACGCCCCCGACGGCGACGGGCCGCGCAACCTCGCCGACGCGGTCACCGTCGCCGCGAGCCCGGCCGCCCGGGAACAGGGCGTCCTGGTCGCCTTCGCCGGGCGGGTGTTCCCGGCCCGGGGTACGCGCAAGGTCCACACGCTGGCGGCCGACGCCTTCGGCGCGCCGGACTCGGGCCCGCTGGGCTGGGTCCGCGACGGGGTCCTCCACGTCGAGCGCGCGGTGCGCCGCCGCGAGCCCCTCGACCTCGCCCGCTTCGACCCCGCCGGGGTGCGGGTCGACGTCGTCGCCTGCCACCCCGACGCCGACGCCACCGCGCTGCACGCCTTCGCCGGCGCGGGCGCCCGCGGCCTCGTGCTGGAGGCCACCGGCGCCGGCAACGCCAACCCCGGCATCTGCCGGGCCGTCCGCGAGCTCACCGACGCCGGCCTCGTCGTCGCCACCTCGACCCGGGTGCCGGCCGGCCCGGTCGCCGCGCTGTACGGCGACGGCGGCGGCACCGACCTGCTGGCCGCCGGGGCGCTGCCCGCGGGCCTGCTCCGCCCGTCCCAGGCGCGCGTCCTGCTGGCCGTCCTGCTGGGGGTGCACCGCGACCCGGACGCCGTCCGCGCCGGGTGGCGGGCGCACACCTCCGGCTGACCGGCGCCGCCGGCCCGGAAGAGCCCGGAAGAGCCCGGGAGAGCCCGGACGAGCCCGGTCGCAGGTCGCGGCCCGGCAGACCCGAGAGGAGAAGGGCATGCCCAAGGAGATCCTCTGCGCCTTCGGCGTCGACGTCGACGCGGTGGGCGGCTGGCTGGGGTCCTACGGCGGCGAGGACTCACCCGACGACATCTCGCGCGGCCTGTTCGCCGGCGAGGTCGGCGTCCCGCGCATGCTGGAGCTGTTCGGCCGCCGGGACCTGCCGAGCACCTGGTTCTGGCCGGGCCACTCGATCGAGACCTTCCCCGAGCAGTTCGACGCGTGCGTCGCGGCCGGCTCCGAGATCGGTCTGCACGGCTACAGCCACGAGAACCCCATCGCGATGAGCCGCGAGCAGGAGTCCGCGGTGCTCGACCGCTGCATCGAGCTCGTCGAGCAGCGGGCCGGCCGGCGGCCGACCGGGTACGTCGCCCCGTGGTGGGAGTTCTCGCCGGTCACCAACGAGCTGCTGCTGGAGCGGGGCGTCAAGTACGACCACTCGCTCATGCACCGGGACTTCGAGCCCTACTACGTCCGGGTCGGCGACCGCTGGACGAAGATCGACTACTCGCAGCCGGCCGAGACCTGGATGACGCCGCTGGTCCGGGGCCGGGAGACCGACCTCATCGAGATCCCGGCGAGCTGGTACCTCGACGACCTCCCGCCGATGATGTTCGTCAAGGCGAGCCCGAACAGCCACGGCTTCGTCAGCCCCCGCCACCTCGAGGAGATGTGGCGCGACCAGTTCGACTGGGTCCACCGCGAGATGGACTACGCGGTGGTGACCTTCACCGTGCACCCCGACGTGTCCGGCCGGCCCCAGGTGCTGCTCATGCTCGAGCGGCTGATCGACCACGTGAGCGCCCACGAGGGCGTCCGGTGGATGACCTTCGACCAGATCGCCGACGACTTCGCGGCCCGCTCCCCGCGCCGGGCCTGACCACGGGCGGCCCGGCCGGGGTGCCGTCCCCGGCCGGGCGGGCACCTCAGGCGGGCTGGACGCCGAACGTGCGGGCCAGCCGCTCGATCTTGCGGGCGCGGCCGAGCCGGGGCAGGTCGCTGCCGTCGCGGATGACCTGGCCGCGGGCCTCGAAGTCGGCGAGGAACGCCTGGGCCCAGGCGACGTCGGAGGGCGCGGGGCTGATGACCTCGTTGATGACCGGCGCCTGCTCGGGGTCCAGGCAGAGCTTGCCGGTGAGGCCGAGGGAGACGGTGACCGCCGACTGCTCGCGCAGCACCGGGTGGCTGGTGCTCACCGTCGGCCCGTCGATCGGCCCGGGCAGGTCGCCGATGCGGCTGGCCACCACCAGCCGCGACCGCGGGTAGGCCATCGCCAGGTCGTCGGCGCTGGTGCCGGTGTCACGCCGGTAGTCGCCGCTGCCGAACGCCAGCCGGAACGTGCCGCGCGCCCGGGCGACGTTCACCGCCTCCTCGATGCCCAGCGCCGACTCCACCAGGGCCAGCACCGGGGTCGCGCCGCCGAGCCGGTCGAAGGTCTCGGTGACGTGCTCGGCGGCCTCGGTCTTGGCCAGCACCACACCGGCCAGCCCGGGCAGGCCGGCGAGCGCGGCCACGTCGTGCTCCCACCACGGGGTCGAGTGGTCGTTGATCCGCACCCAGGCCCGGCGGCCGGCGTCCCCGAGCCAGGCGACGACGCCGGCGCGCGCCTCGTCCTTGCGCGCCGGGTCGACGGCGTCCTCGATGTCGAGGACCACCTGGTCGGCGCGGGAGGCGTACCGCTCGTCGAAGAGCTCCGGGCGGGCGCCGTTGACCAGCAGCCACGACCGTGCGTCCGCCGGACCGACCCTCGTGCGTGTCGTCATGACGTCATCCTCGCGCGGCGCGCCGCGGCGACCGAGCCGACTCCCGGTGGGCGGGACGTGATGCACCCCACCCGACCGGATCGGACGGTCGACCGACCGGATCGGTCGGTCCCGGCGTAGCGTCGCGTCCCGTGGCACGCCCCTTCCGGCAGCAGATCGACGAGGGCATCCTCGACCGGGCCGCCGGCCTGTTCGCCCGCCGCGGCTACGCGAAGACCTCGCTGCAGGACGTCGCCGGTGCCGTGGGCCTGTCCAAGGCCGGCCTGCTGCACCACTTCCCGAGCAAGGACGCGCTGCACGAGGCGGTCCTGGCCCACGCCGACGCGCTGGGCCAGCAGGTGCTCGCCGCGGTGCGGCACCTGCCGCCCGGGCCCGCGCGCGACCGCCGCGCCGTCGACGTCCTCGTCGACGTCGCCCTCGGCCACCCCGGCTTCGTCGCCCTGCTGCTGGCCCCGGTGACCGAGCTCGCCGACGGCGGCGGGCGCGAGCCGGGCGCTCCGGAGAACGCGGTGCTCGAGTGCTTCGGCGTCCACCCCGGCGACGACGGCGCCGACCCCGAGCGCCTGGTGCGGGTGGTCGGCGCCCTCGCCGCGCTCGCCGTCCTGACCCTGACCGCCCAGCAGGCGGACCGGACCACCGCGTGGCGGCCGCTGGTCGTCGCCACGTGCCTCGACGCGCTCGGACACCGGCGTCCGCGCGCGCTCCCTTCCCACCCCACCCAGGCGGAGGCCTGATCGTCCATGGCAGTCCTGTTGTCCCGTCTCGGGACCTCCTCCGCGCGGCACCGGTTCGCCGTCCTCGCCGTGTGGCTGCTCGTCCTCGTGGCCGGCGGCGCCGGCGCGGCCACGCTCGCGGGCGAGACCTCGACCGAGTTCGCCATCCCCGGCCAGGAGTCCACCACCGCGCTCGAGCGCATCGACGAGGAGTTCGGCGCCGCGGCCGGCGGGGTCACCGCGCAGGTCGTCGTCGCCGCCCCCGAGGGCGCGCAGCTCACCACGCCGGAGAACGCCGCGGCGCTCGCCGAGCTGGTCGGCACGCTCGCCGCGCTCCCCGGCGTCACCTCGGCGACCGACCCGCTGGACCGGGCCGCCCCCACGGTGAACGCGGCGCAGGACACCGGCTACAGCACCGTCACCTACGGCGGCGACGGCGGGGTCACCCCCGAGCAGCGGGAGGCGCTGCTGTCGGCCGTCGAGGACGCCGGCGCGGACGCCGGCGCGGGCGGGCTGACCGTGGAGGTCACCGGCCAGGCGGTCGAGGAGGTGCCGGCCGTCGGCGGCCCGTCCGAGGTGGTCGGCGTCGTCGTCGCCCTGCTCGTCCTGGCCGTCACCTACGGCGCGCTGGTGGTCGCCGGCATGAACCTGCTGACCGCCCTGGTCGGCGTGGGCGTCGGCGTCCTCGGCATCACCATCGCGACCGGCTTCACCGAGCTGTCCTCGACGACGCCGATCCTCGCCGCGATGCTCGGCCTGGCCGTCGGCATCGACTACACGCTGTTCATCGTCACCCGACACCGGCAGGAGCTGCTGCGCGGCACCGACGTGCGCACCTCGATCGGCCTGGCCGTCGGCACCGCCGGCTCCGCGGTGGTCACCGCCGGGCTGACCGTCGTCATCGCGCTGGCCGGGCTCTTCGTCGCCGGCATCCCCTTCCTGACCCAGATGGGCCTGGCCGCGGCCGGCACGATCGTCGTCGCGGTGCTGGTCGCGCTGACCCTGGTGCCGGCGGTGCTGGCGCTGCTCGGGCACCGGGTCCTGCCGCGGCGGGCCCGCGCGGCGGTGGCGGCGTCGGCCCCGGCGCCGGCCCGCGGCCGCGGGTTCCTCGCCGGCTGGGTCGCGACCGTCACCTCCCGGCGGGTGGCCTCGCTGCTGGTGGCCGTCCTCGCCCTGGGCGTGGCCGCCGTCCCGGTCGCCTCGCTGCGCACCACGCTCATCCAGTCGCCGGCCGGGGACAGCACCGCCGCGCGCGCCGACGCGCTGATCGCCGAGGGCTTCGGCGAGGGCTTCCGCGGCCCGATCACCGTCCTGTTCGAGGGCGACGGGGCGGTCGAGGCGGCCGCGGGGGTCAGCGCGGAGGTCGCCGGGCTCGACGACGTCGCCGTGGTCTCCCCGCCGGTCCCCGCTGCCGACGGCACCGCGGCGCTGCTCACGGTGGTGCCGGAGTCCGGCCCGGCGAGCGAGGCCACCGAGCGGCTGGTCACCGACCTGCGCGCCGCGCTGGCCGACCTCGACGGCGTCGAGGCCTCGGTCACCGGGGCGACGGCGGTCAGCGTCGACGTCGCCCAGAGCCTGGACGAGGCGCTGCCGGTGTACCTGCTGCTCGTCGTCGGGCTGGCGCTGGTGCTGCTGGTCCTGGTGTTCCGGTCGCTGCTGGTGCCGCTGGTCGGCGTGCTGGGCTTCCTGCTCACCATCGGCGCCGCGCTGGGCGCCACCGTGGCGGTGTTCCAGTGGGGCTGGCTGGCCGGCGCGCTCGGCGTCGACAGCACCGGACCGCTGCTGAGCCTCACGCCGATCCTGGTCATCGGCATCCTGTTCGGCCTGGCGATGGACTACCAGGTGTTCCTGGTGTCGCGGATGCACGAGGCGCACAGCTCCGGCACCCCGCCGCTGGAGGCCGTCCGCACCGGGTTCCGGCAGGCGGCGCCGGTGGTCGTGGCGGCCGCGCTGATCATGTTCTCGGTGTTCGCCGGCTTCGTGCCGGGCGCCGAGCCGACGATCACCTCGATCGCCTTCGCGCTGGCCGTCGGGATCCTCGTCGACGCCTTCGTCGTCCGGATGGTGCTGGTCCCGGCCGCGCTGGCGCTGCTCGGCGGGCGCGCCTGGTGGCTGCCGCGCTGGCTGTCCTGGCTGCCGGTGCTCGACGTCGAGGGCGCGGCGCTGGAGCGGCACCCGGGCGCGCCGGCCGAGCGGGAGCTGGTCGGCGACCCGCGCTGACCCGGCGCCTCCCCGCGGCCCGCCTCCCCTCCCGGGGAGGCGGGCCGTGCTGTCTCATGTCGGGGTGGTCACGCCTCCGGTCACCCGTCCCCAGGTCCTGCGCTACGTCGCCTTCAGCGACGACCCGTCCGGCGGCAACCCGGCCGGCGTCGTCCTGGACGCGACCGGGCTCACCGACGAGCGCATGCTCGCCATCGCCGCGGAGGTCGGCTACTCCGAGACGGCGTTCCTGGTCCCGCAGCCCGACGGTCCGGTCGCGCGGTACTTCAGCCCGCTGGCCGAGGTCACCTTCTGCGGGCACGCCACGATCGCGGCCGCCGTCGCCGCCGCCGAGCGCTCCGGCGGCGGGACGCTGCACCTGCACACCCTCGCCGGCGAGGTGCCGGTGCGCACCGAGCGCACGCCCGACGGCGCCTGGACGGCGACCCTCACCAGCGTCGCGCCCCGCACCGCCGCCCTGTCCGACGACGACCTCGACCGGCTGCTGGACCTGCTGCGGATGTCGCGCGGCGACCTCGACCCGGCACTGCCGCCGCGGGTGGCCTACGCCGGCGCCTGGCACCCGGTGCTGCCGCTGGCCTCCCGCGCGCGGCTGGCCCTGCTCGACTACGACGTGCCGGGGCTCGGCCGGCTGATGGCCGACCGCGACTGGACGACGGTGGCGCTGGTGTGGCGCCAGGACCCGACCACGTTCGTCGCCCGCAACCCCTTCCCGCCCGGCGGCGTCGTCGAGGACCCGGCCACGGGCGCGGCGGCCGCGGCCCTGGGCGGCTACCTCCGGGAGGGCGGGCACGTCCCGGCGCCCTCCCGGCTGACCGTCCTGCAAGGCGCGGACATGGGCCGGCCGAGCACGCTGTCGGTGTACGTCCCCGCGGAGCCGGGCAGCGGCATCGAGGTCGGCGGCCGCGCCGTCCGGATCCCCGGCTGAGGTCCCCCGCGATCGGGGGTGCCGTCGCGCTCCTCCACGCGGCACAGTTCTCCTGAGCGCTCCCGGACGAGAGGACCAGCAGTGACCCAGCCAGCTCCGGGCCCGGCGACGGCGCCGGCCCTGCCCTCCTACGCCAGCGGCACCTCGACCCTCCCCCTGATCGGGGACACCATCGGGGCGAACCTGGACCGGACGGCGGCGCGGGTCGGCGACCACGAGGCGCTGGTGGAGTGCGCGACCGGCCGCCGGTGGACCTACCCGCAACTGGTCGCCGACGTCGACGCCTGCGCCCTCGGCCTCGACGCCCTGGGCGTGGCCACGGGCGACCGGGTCGGCATCTGGTCGCCCAACTGCGCGGAGTGGGTGTTCGTGCAGTACGGGACCGCCAAGCTCGGCGCGGTCATGGTCAACATCAACCCCGCCTACCGCACCCACGAGCTGGCGTTCGTGCTGCGCCAGGCCGGCATCTCGGTGCTGGTCGCCGCGCCGTCGTTCAAGACCAGCGACTACCGGGCGATGGTCGCCGAGGTCCGCGGCGAGTGCCCCGAGCTGCGCGAGGTCGTCTTCCTGGGCGACCCGGAGTGGGAGCAGCTGATGAGCACCGGCCGGGCCGCCGACCGTTCGCTGCTCGAGTCCCGCGCCGCCGAGCTCTCCCCCGACGACCCGATCAACATCCAGTACACGTCGGGCACGACCGGCTTCCCCAAGGGCGCCACCCTCAGCCACCACAACCTGCTCAACAACGGGTTCTTCGTGGGCGAGGGCTGCGGCTACACCGAGGCCGACCGGATCTGCATCCCGGTGCCCTTCTACCACTGCTTCGGCATGGGGATGGGCAACCTGGGGGCCACCAGCCACGGCGCGACGATGGTCATCCCCGCGCCGGCGTTCGACCCGGCGGCCACGCTGCGCGCGGTGCAGGACGAGCGCTGCACCTCGCTCTACGGCGTCCCGACGATGTTCATCGCCGAGCTCGCGCTGCCCGACTTCGGCACCTACGACCTGTCCAGCCTGCGCACCGGCATCATGGCCGGCTCACCGTGCCCGGTGGAGGTCATGAAGCGGGTCGTCGCCGAGATGGGCATGACGGAGGTGACCATCTGCTACGGCATGACCGAGACCTCGCCGGTGTCCACCCAGACCGGCGCCGACGACGACCTCGACCGGCGCACCTCCACGGTCGGCCGGGTGCACCCGCACCTCGAGGTGAAGATCGTCGACCCGGCCACCGGCATCACCGTCCCCCGCGGCACGCCCGGCGAGTTCTGCACCCGCGGCTACTCGGTGATGCTCGGCTACTGGGACGAGCCGGAGAAGACCGCGGAGGTCATCGACCGGGCCCGCTGGATGCACACCGGCGACCTCGCGGTGATGGACGACGAGGGCTACCTCAACATCGTCGGCCGGATCAAGGACATGGTCATCCGCGGCGGGGAGAACGTGTACCCGCGCGAGGTCGAGGAGTTCCTCTACACCCACCCCGACGTCGTCGACGCGCAGGTGATCGGCGTCCCCGACGAGCGCTACGGCGAGGAGCTGATGGCCTGGGTGCGGCTGCGCGAGGGCGCCGAGCCGCTCACGCCCGAGGCGCTGCGCGAGTTCTGCGCGGGCAAGCTCGCCCACTACAAGGTGCCGCGGTACGTGAAGGTCGTCGAGTCCTTCCCGATGACCGTCACCGGCAAGGTGCGCAAGGTCGAGATGCGCGAGGTGTCGGTCGAGGAGCTCGGCCTGCAGCAGGCCGCCGCGGTCCGCAACGCCTGACCCGCCACCCGCGAGGGAGTGCGCCGGCGCCGGGTCCCACGGCCCGGGACGCGGCGTCGGCGCACACCCTCGGGCGGCCCGGCGGCGATGACTCCCGGCGCGGTCCCCGGTCTGCACCCCACACCGGTCGACCGCACCCGAGGAGCGCCCACCGTGACCGCCACGTACACCTTCGACGTCCTCTGCACCCTCGACGGCTTCGCCTCCTTCAGCGGCGGCGACTGGGGCGGCTACTGGGGCAAGCACGGCCCCGAGTTCCTCGACCGGCGCCTGGCCCAGTACGAGCAGGAGCAGCGGATGGTCCTGGGCGCGACCACCTTCCGGCAGTTCGTGGAGTACCTGCGCCCGGCCTCGGAGGACCCGGGTGGCGGTGACCCGGTGAACACCGCGATGAAGAACCTGCCGACGACGGTGCTCTCGACGACGCTGGAGGGCCCCCTCGACTGGCCGGACGCGACCCTCGCGCGCGGCGACGCCGTCGACGTCGTCGCCCGGCTCAAGGAGGAGTCGGCGGTGCCGCTGCGCTCGCACGGCAGCCTGTCGCTGAACCGGGCGCTGATGGCCGCGGGCCTGGTCGACCGCGTGCAGGTGACGATCTTCCCCGTGATCACCGGCCGGACCGGGACCGAGCCGGTCTTCGCCGGCGCGGCCGACTTCGACCTCGAGCTGGTGGAGAGCCGGACGCTCGACGGCTCCACCCAGGAACTGGTCTACCGGCCCACCCTGCACGGCTGAGCGCGTGCGCCCCGGGAGCGTGTGCGCCGACGCCGTGTCCGAGCGCCCGGAACGCCGCGTCGGCGCACCCGCTCAGGCGGTCGCGGCGGCCTCGGCCATGGCGGCGAGCAGGGCGGCCATCTCGGCCCGGGACACCCGCCCGGCGCTGTGCGGGGTGGAGTTGACCAGCCCGAAGACGGCGTGCGCGCGGGCCCGGCTGGCGGCGGTGCCCTCCTCCGGGCGCAGCCGGGCGAGCACCTCGACCCACACCTCGACGTAGCGGCGCTGCAGCCGGCGCACCCGCGCGGCGTCGTCGACCGGCAGCGAGCCCAGGTCGCGGTCCTGCACGGTGATCAGCGCCGGGTTGTCCAGCGCGAAGTCCACCTGGAAGGCCACCAGCGCGCGCAGCTGGGCGGCCGGGTCGGGGCCGGCCGCGGCCGCCCGCTCCCGCGCGCCGTCGAGCAGCCGCCGGCTGATGCCCTCGAGCATCTCGGCGAGCATCGCGTCCTTGCTCGCGAAGTGCCGGTAGATGGCCGGGCCGGTCACCCCCACGGCGGCGCCGACGTCGTCGACCCCCACCGACCGGGAGCCGCGCTCGGCGAACAGCTGTGCGGCCGCCCGGAGGATCTGCTCGCGCCGCGACGGGCGGGCGGCGTCGGCGGACAGCGCGGTGTCGACCTCACCGCCGGTGACCGCGCCCGTCATGGGGGGATGGTAGCGGCGGGAGTGAACGTCGGTTAACGTGACCACCGTGACGTTAACTGCGGTTAACTCGACGGAGAGCGCCCTGGCAGGTGTCGACACCGGCGCGGTGCTGACCTCCCGGGTCGACGTCCGCGGCGAGACCTTCGCCCGCAACGCCGCCACCCAGGAGGAACTGCGCGCGCAGCTGCACGACAAGCTGGCGGCCGCGGCCCTGGGCGGGCCCGAGCGCACCCGCGAGCGGCACGTGGCCCGCGGCAAGCTGCTCCCCCGCGACCGGGTGGACACCCTGCTCGACCCGGGCAGCCCGTTCCTGGAGCTGTCGCCGCTGGCCGCCGACGGCATGTACGACGGCGACGCGCCGGGCGCCGGGATCATCACCGGCGTCGGGCGGGTCAGCGGCCGCGAGGTCGTCGTCGTGGCCAACGACGCCACCGTCAAGGGCGGCACCTACTACCCGATGACGGTGAAGAAGCACCTGCGCGCGCAGGAGGTGGCGCTGCAGAACCGGCTGCCCTGCGTCTACCTCGTCGACTCCGGCGGCGCCTTCCTGCCCATGCAGGACGAGGTGTTCCCCGACCGCGAGCACTTCGGCCGGATCTTCTTCAACCAGGCCACGATGAGCGCGCAGGGCATCCCGCAGATCGCCGCCGTCCTGGGCTCGTGCACCGCCGGCGGCGCCTACGTGCCGGCGATGGCCGACGAGGCGGTGATCGTCCGCGACCAGGGCACGATCTTCCTGGGCGGCCCGCCGCTGGTGAAGGCCGCCACCGGCGAGGTCGTCAGCGCCGAGGACCTCGGCGGCGGGCTGCTGCACAGCCGCACCTCCGGCGTCACCGACCACCTCGCCGACGACGACGCGCACGCGCTGCGGATCGTCCGCGACATCGTCGGCACCCTCGGCCCGCGCAGCCCGCGCCCGTGGGACGTGCGGCCGGCCGAGGAGCCCGCCCTCGACCCCGCCGAGCTGCCCGGCGTCGTCCCGGCCGACCCCCGCACCCCCTACGACGTCCGCGAGGTCATCGCCCGGATCGTCGACGGCAGCCGGTTCAGCGAGTTCAAGGCGCTCTACGGGTCCACGCTGGTCTGCGGCTTCGCGCACGTGCAGGGGCACCCGGTCGGCATCGTGGCCAACAACGGCGTGCTGTTCGGCGAGTCGGCGCTCAAGGGCGCGCACTTCATCGAGCTGTGCGACCAGCGCTCGATCCCGCTGCTGTTCCTGCAGAACATCACCGGCTTCATGGTCGGCCGCGACTACGAGGCCGGCGGCATCGCCAAGCACGGCGCGAAGATGGTCACCGCGGTCGCCTGCGCCCGGGTGCCCAAGCTGACCGTCGTCATCGGCGGCTCGTTCGGCGCCGGCAACTACTCGATGTGCGGCCGGGCCTACTCCCCCCGCTTCCTGTTCACCTGGCCCGGCGCCCGCATCTCCGTCATGGGCGGCGAGCAGGCCGCGTCGGTGCTCGCCACCGTGCGCCGCGACCAGCTCGGCGACGCGTGGAGCGCCGAGGACGAGGAGGCGTTCAAGGAGCCGATCCGCGCGCAGTACGAGCACCAGGGCAACGCCTGGTACGCGACCGCGCGCCTCTGGGACGACGGGGTCATCGACCCCCTCGACACCCGCACCGTCCTCGGCCTGGCGCTGTCGGCGTGCGCGAACGCGCCGCTCGCGCCGGTCTCCTACGGCGTCTTCCGGATGTAGTCGTGGCCATTGTCGCGGTAATGGCACCTCCTGAGATGAGCAGGTGAACGTGTTCGACACCGTCCTCGTCGCCAACCGTGGTGAGATCGCCGTCCGCGTCGTCGCGACCCTCCGCCGGCTGGGCATCCGCAGCGTCGCCGTCTTCTCCGACGCCGACGCCGGGGCCCGGCACGTCCGCGAGGCCGACGTCGCCGTGCGGCTGGGCCCCGCCCCGGCCGCGCAGTCCTACCTGTCGATCGAGCGGCTGCTCGACGCCGCGGCGCGCACCGGCGCCCAGGCCGTGCACCCCGGCTACGGGTTCCTCTCGGAGAACACCGCCTTCGCGCAGGCCTGCGCCGACGCCGGGCTGGTCTTCGTCGGCCCACCCGCGAAGGCGGTCGAGATCATGGGCGACAAGATCCGCGCCAAGCAGACCGTCAGCGCGGCCGGCGTCCCCGTCGTCCCCGGGCGCACCGACCTCGGCATGACCGACGACGACCTCGTGGCCGCGGCCGCCGAGGTCGGCTACCCGGTGCTGGTCAAGCCCTCGGCCGGCGGGGGCGGCAAGGGCATGCGGCTGGTGCACGCCGCGGCCGACCTGCCCGCCGCGCTGGTCTCCGCCCGCCGCGAGGCGGCCGCGAGCTTCGGCGACGACACGCTGTTCCTCGAGCGGTTCGTCACCGACCCGCGGCACGTCGAGGTGCAGGTGCTCGCCGACACCCACGGCACCGTGCTGCACCTGGGCGAGCGGGAGTGCTCGCTGCAGCGCCGGCACCAGAAGATCGTCGAGGAGGCGCCCTCCCCGCTGCTCACGCCGGAGCAGCGGGCGCGGTACGGGGCGCTGGCCTGCGAGGTCGCCCGCGCCGTCGACTACACCGGCGCCGGCACCGTGGAGTTCATCGTCGCGGGTGAGGCGCCCGACGAGCCGTTCTTCATGGAGATGAACACCCGGCTGCAGGTCGAGCACCCGGTGACCGAGCTGGTCACCGGCGTCGACCTAGTCGAGCAGCAACTGCGGGTGGCGGCCGGCGAGCGGCTCGCCCTCGGCCAGGACGACGTCGCGCTGACCGGGCACGCCGTCGAGGCGCGGCTCTACGCCGAGGACCCCGCGCGCGGCTTCCTCCCCACCGGCGGCACCGCGGTGGTCCTCGCCGAGCCGGCCGGGCCGGGCGTGCGCGTCGACAGCGGCCTGCTCGAGGGGCAGGTCGTCGGCACCAGCTACGACCCGATGCTGGCCAAGGTGATCGCGCACGGCCCCGACCGCGCCGCCGCCCTGTCCCGGCTGGACCGGGCGCTGGCGGGCACCGTCGTCCTCGGCGTCGGCACCAACACCGGCTTCCTGCGCGCGCTGCTCGCCCACCCCGAGGTCCGCGCCGGCCGGCTGGACACCGGCCTGGTCGAGCGCGAGCTCGACGCCCTGACCACCGCCGAGGTCCCGGTGGCGGCCTACGCCGCGCTCGCGCTGTCCCGGCTCGCCACGCTGCGCCCGGCCGGCCCCCTCGTCGACCCCTGGGCGGTGCCCAGCGGCTGGCGGACCGGCGGGCGCCGCGCGCCGCTGCGCTGGGACCTCGCCGGGCCCGGCGGGTCGCGGCTGACCGTCACGCTGACCGGCGGCACCCGGCTGCGGGTCGGCGACGGCGGCGAGCACGAGGTGTCCGGCGAGGCCGTCGAGGGCGGACTGCTGCTCACCGTCGACGGCGCCACCACGTCCGCGCGCACCGCCGTCGAGGGCGCCACCACCTGGGTGCACGTCGACGGCGGCACGTACGCGCTGACCGAGCTGCCGCCCGCGCGGCTGCACGCCGGCGCCGACACCGCCGACCGCACGGTGCGCAGCCCGCTACCCGGCACGGTCGTCGCCGTGCACGTCGCGTCCGGCGCCGAGGTCGCGCAGGACGCCCCGCTCGTCGTCGTCGAGGCCATGAAGATGGAGCACACGCTCACCGCGCCCGCCGACGGCACCGTCGACGTCTCCGTCCGCGTCGGTGACCAGGTCGCCCTCGACCAGGAGCTCGCCGTCGTCCACCCCCGCACCACCGACAGCACCGCGCCCGAGGAGTCCTGACGTGCTCGACACCCGCCTGACCGACGAGCAGCAGCAGCTGCGCAAGACCGTCGAGGAGTTCGCCCGCGAGGTCGTCGCGCCGGTCTCCTACCAGCACGACCGCGACGAGACCTTCCCGTACGAGGTGGTCCGCGGCATGGCCGAGATGGGCCTGTTCGGGCTGCCCTTCCCCGAGGAGTACGGCGGCATGGGCGGGGACTACTTCGCCCTGTGCCTGGCCATCGAGGAGCTCGCCCGGGTCGACCAGAGCGTCGCGATCACCCTCGAGGCCGGCTGCTCGCTGGGCGCGATGCCGGTGTACCGGTTCGGCACCGAGGAGCAGAAGCAGCAGTGGCTGCCGCTGCTGACCAGCGGCGAGGCCCTCGGCGCGTTCGGCCTGACCGAGGCCGGCGCCGGCAGCGACGCCGGCGGCACCCGCACCACCGCGGTGCTCACCGACGGGCAGTGGGTCATCAACGGCAGCAAGGCGTTCATCACCAACTCCGGCACCGACATCACCCGGCTGGTCACCGTCACGGCCGTCACCGGGGAGCTCGCCGACGGCCGCAAGGAGATCAGCTCGATCCTCGTGCCGGTGCCCACGCCGGGCTTCACCGCCGAGCCGGCCTACGACAAGGTCGGCTGGCACGCCAGCGACACCCACCCGCTGTCCTTCGACGACGTCCGGGTGCCCGAGGAGAACCTGCTCGGGCAGCGCGGCCGCGGCTACGCCAACTTCCTGTCGATCCTCGACGAGGGCCGGATCGCGATCGCCGCGCTGGCGGTCGGGGCCGCCCAGGGCTGCGTCGACGAGAGCATGAGGTACGCGCGGGAGCGCTCGGCGTTCGGCCGGCCGATCGCGGCGAACCAGGCGATCGCCTTCAAGATCGCCCGGATGGAGGCGCGGGTGATGGCCGCGCGGGCCGCCTACTACGACGCCGCGGCCAAGATGCTCGCCGGCCTGCCGTTCAAGAAGGAGGCGGCGGTGGCCAAGCTCGTGGCCGGCGAGGCCGCCATGGACAACGCCCGCGACGCCACCCAGGTGCACGGCGGCTACGGGTTCATGAACGAGTACCTCGTCTCCCGGCACTACCGGGACTCGAAGATCCTCGAGGTCGGCGAGGGCACCACCGAGGTGCAGCTGATGCTCATCGCCCGCCAGCTCGGACTCTGAGCCCCGCGCGCGACGGCCGCCGATCCCGCGGGGTCGGCGGCCGTCGGCGTCTCAGATGGGGAACTCGACGCCCTGCGCCAGCGGCAGCTCGCCGGAGAAGTTGATCGTGTTGGTGGCCCGGCGCATGTAGCCCTTCCACGCGTCGGAGCCGGACTCCCGGCCGCCGCCGGTGTGCTTCTCCCCGCCGAAGGCCCCGCCGATCTCCGCACCCGAGGTGCCGATGTTGACGTTGGCGATGCCGCAGTCAGAGCCGTCGGCGGCGAGGAACCGCTCCGCCTCGGCGTGGTCGGAGGTGAAGATCGTCGACGACAGCCCCTGCGGGACGTCGTTGTTGAGCGCGACGGCCTCCTCCAGCGTGCGGTAGGGCAGCACGTAGAGCACCGGGGCGAAGGTCTCCTGCCGCACGATGTCGGTCTGGCCGGGCATGCGGACCAGCGCCGGCTCGACGTACCAGGCGTCGGGCGCCTCGTCGGCCAGCCGCCGGCCACCGCCGACGACGACCTCGCCACCCTGCTGGCGTGCGGCCTCCAGGGCGTCCTGCATGCCCTTGTAGGCGGCGTCGTGGATCAGCGGGCCGACGAGCGTGCCGGCCTCCAGGGGCGAGCCGATCGGCAGGTTGCGGTAGGCGGCGGCGACCCGCTCGACCAGGGCGTCGACGACGTCGACGTGCGCGATGACCCGGCGCATCGTGGTGCAGCGCTGGCCGGCGGTGCCGGCGGCGGAGAAGACGACGCCGCGGGTGGTGAGGTCGAGGTCGGCCGACGGGGTGACGATGGCGGCGTTGTTGCCGCCGAGCTCGAGCAGGGATCGGCCGAAGCGGTCGGCCACCCGGGGGCCCACCGCGCGGCCCATGCGGGTGGAGCCGGTGGCGCTCAGCAGCGCGATGCCGGGCGAGTCGACCAGCGCCTCGCCGACGTCGGCGCCGCCGATCAGCACCTGGCTCAGGCCCTCCGGCGCACCGGTCTCGGCGATCGCCCGGTCGAGCAGCGCGGCCGAGGCCAGCGCCGACAGCGGCGCGAGCTCCGAGGGCTTCCACACGACCGGGTCGCCGCAGACCAGCGCGATCGCGGTGTTCCACGACCACACCGCGACCGGGAAGTTGAACGCGCTGATGACGCCGACGACGCCCAGCGGGTGCCAGGTCTCCATGAGCCGGTGGCCGGGCCGCTCGGAGCTGATCGTCTTCCCGTAGAGCTGCCGGGACAGGCCCACGGCGAACTCGCAGATGTCGATCATCTCCTGGACCTCGCCGGCCGCCTCGGAGGTGATCTTCCCGACCTCGATGCTCACCAGGGTGGCGAGGTCGGCCTTGTGCTCGCGCAGCAGCTCCCCGAGGCGGCGCACGAGCGCGCCGCGCACCGGCGCGGGGACGGTGCGCCACTCGCGGAACGCCTCCCCGGCCCGCGCGACGGCGGTCTCGACGTCGGACGCGGTCTGCCGCCGCACCGACAGCAGCCGCTCCCCGTTGACCGGGGAGGTCACCGGGTGGTCACCGGCGACGGCGTCGAGGTCGACCCCGCAGCGGCGGGCGGCGTCCTCGGCCAGTCGACGGAGCTCCTCGGCGGTGGGCAGGCTGGTCACGGTTCTCCTCTGTTGTGTCGGCCGCCCCGCAGGGGTCCGCCGCGAGCGTGCGAGGGGCGGGGGCGGGGTGGTCCTCCGTCTAGACGACGTTGAGCTCGGGGCGGGCGCCCGCTCCCCGGAAGCGTGCCGCACCCAGTCCGGACACGTCGACGAGGGTCTCCCGGCCCAGGTACAGGTCGCGCACCACCTCGCCGACGGCCGGCCCCATGAGGAAGCCGTGCCCGGAGAAGCCGGTGGCGTAGAGGAACCCCTCGACCTCGTCGGCGCGGCCGATGAGCGCGTTGTGGTCCGGCGTCATCTCGTACAGCCCGGCCCAGCCGCTCGCGACGCCGACGCCGGCCAGCGCGGGGGCCCGCCGCTCGATCGCCTCGCCCAGCCGGGGCAACCAGGCGTCGGAGCGGGTGAGCCGGAAGCCGGGGGTCTCGTCGGGGTCGGACATGCCCATGAGCAGGCCCCGGCCCTCCCGGTGGAAGTAGAAGGAGGTGTCGAAGTCGATCGTGAACGGCGTGTGCGGGTCGAGGCCCGGCACCGGCTCGGTGACCAGCACCTGCCGGCGCAGCGGGCTGACCGGCAGGTCCACCCCGGCCCAGGCCCCCACCTCGGCCGACCAGGCGCCCGCGGCGCAGACGACGGTGTCGGTGCGGACGGTCCCCGCGGCGGTGTGCACGGCGGTGACCCGGCCGTCGGTGACGTCGATGCCGGTGGCCGGGCAGTTCGGCAGCAGCGTCGCGCCGGCGCGGCGGGCGGCCGACGCGTAGCCGAGCACCACCGACTCGGGCGTGCAGTGCCCGTCCGTGGGCGACCAGGCGGCGGCCAGCAGCCCGTCCGGGGAGATGAGCGGCGAGAGTTCCCGCGCCTCGGCGACGTCGATCATGCGGCTGGGGACGCCGAGGTCGTTCTGCAGCGCGACGGCGGCCTCGAAGGCGGCGACGGCCTCGGGCGTGGACAGCAGGAACAGGTAGCCGACCTCGGCGAAGTCGATGTCCTGCCCGAAGCGCGCCGGGAAGTCGCGGAAGGTCTCCAGGCTGCGCGCGCCGAGGGTGATGTTGACCGGGTCGGAGAACATCGCCCGCACGCCGCCGGCCGCCCGGCTGGTCGAGCCCGCGCCGAAGGCGTCCCGGTCGACCAGGACGACGTCGCGCACCCCGGCCCGGGCCAGCTCGTAGGCCGTGGCCAGCCCCATGACGCCTCCGCCGACGACGACCACTCGGGCCGACGGCGGGAGCTGACGGGACGGTGCGGTCATCGAGGTCCTCCGGGTCACGGGGCGGGACCCCCCATCCTGGGCGAGGACCCCGCCCGGCACCATCCCCCGCGCCGGGCTCAGCCCCCGAACGCCGCGACGACCTCGCCGGTCGTGCAGCGGTGGGACAGCAGGCTGTAGTCCAGGCTCGCCAGCGACCGCTGCGCCGCCTCCTCGTCGACCACCCCGCAGGCGTCGTCCACGACGACGGGCAGGAAGCCGAGGTCGGCGGCGTGCCGGGCGGTGGGCTCGATGCCGATCTCCAGCACCGCCCCGACGAGCACCAGGGTGGTGACGCCGCGGTCGCGCAGCACCGTCTCCACCGGCGTGCCGACCAGCGCCGACATGCCGAGCTTGTCGAACACCGGCTCGCCGTCGGCCGGCGCGAGCTCCGGGGTGATGCCGGTGTGCTCGGCGCCGGGCGGGAACGCCGAGCGCACCGCGTCGGCCCGGTCGAGCCGCTGCCAGGCCATGGCGGTGCGCAGGGCGGCCACGCCCAGGTGCGAGGGCGGCAGCGACACGTGCCGCACGTAGAGGACGGGGACGCCGGCGGCCCGGGCGGCGTCCAGCACCCGGCGGATCCGCTGCACCAGCCCCTCGCGGTCGCGGACGTGGCGCAGGATGCCCACCTGCGCGTCGTAGACCACGACGGCCGCGGCCGCCGGGCGGCACATCTCGGCAACGGTCTCGGGCACGTCCAGGCCGAAGGCACGCTGCACGGCAGGAGCCTCCCAGCCGCAGGCCGCCGTCACCAGGCGCGGCGTGCGGTCCTCACCGCGGTCCGCCGTGGACCGGGTGCCGGTCGTACTCGTGCCGGGCCCGCTCGACGTCGGCGCGGTGCCGGACCGCCCAGCCGGTCAGCGCGTCCAGCGGCCCGGCGAGCTCGCGGCCGAGGTCGGTGAGCGCGTACTCCACCGACGGCGGCGTGGTCGGGTAGACCGTGCGCGAGACGAGCCCGTCGCGCTCGAGCAGCCGCAGCGTGCGGGTGAGCATCCGCCGGGACACCCCCTCGACCCCGCGCAGCAGCGCGGAGAAGCGGGCCGGCCCCTGCTGCAGGCGCACGACCAGCAGCACCGACCACTTGTCGCCGACCCGGTCGAGGACGTCGCGCACCGGGCAGGGGTCGGCCGCCCGCCGCGACGTCGCCGGCGCGGTCACACCCGTGTTCCCAGGCGTCACGGACGTGCCTCCTTGTGGCCGCCGACCGGGCCATCGACGATGACCTGGTTCCCGATCGTAACCAGAGAGGAGACAGCATGGACCTCACCGGACGCACGGTCCTCGCCTTCGGCACCGCGGGCTCGCAGAGCGCCGCCCTGCCCGCGGCGCTGCGACGGGCCGGCGCCGTTCCGCGGCGCGCGACGACGGACCCCGGCCGGGCGGCCGGGTGGACCGCCGCCGGCGAGGACGCGGTCGTCGCCGACCTGACCGACACCGCCTCGGTGCTCGCCGCCGCCGACGGTGCGGCCGCGGTCGCGGCCCACCTGCCGCTGCGGGTCGAGCCGGGCATGCCCGCGGTGGCCGCGTCGCTGGCGGCCCTGCGCCGGACCGGGTTGCCGGTCGCGGTCAACACCGGCACCCCGGTCCCTCCCCCGGGCACGCCGGACCCCTACGGCGCCCGGCCGCTGGCCGAGGGGCTGCTCGACGCCGGCGTCGCGGTGCTCACGCCCACCGCCTACCTCGAGAACCACGCGGCGCCCTGGGCCCTGGACGCGCTGCGCGGAGGCCGGCTGGTGTACCCGCGCCCGGCCGGCGACCGGCTCACCTGGATCGCCTCGCACGACATGGCCTCGGCGCTCGCCGCGGCCCTCGTGCGCGACGTCACGGGCGAGCTGCTCGCGCTGGCCGGGCCGGAGGTGCTCACCTTCGACGGGCTCGCCACCGAGATCGGCCGGGGCCTCGGCCGAGAGGTCGTCTTCACCCGGGTGACGCCCCAGGAGTACGGCGACCTGCTCCGCCCGGTGCTCGGCGACGAGGCGGCCGCCGGGGTGGCCGGTGCCTACGGGGCGATGCCGGAGGAGCCGAACCCGCTGATGGCGCCGGACGCGGCACCGCACTGGGCCCGCCTCGGCCTGTCCCCCACGCCGGCAGCGGTGTGGGCGCGGGAGGTGCTCGCCCCACTGCTCTGACCGGCCGCGCTGCCGTGCCGGGGCGCCCCGTCGTCGCACTGCCCGGGTTCCTCGTGCACTGCCGGTGCTGCGGCACCCGCACGGCGCGAGGAACCCCGGCACTCCTGGCTTCCGTCCCCTGACCCGCACGGCTCGAGCAACCCCAGCACTGCCGATGCGGACGGGCGTACGCATCGGTGTGTACGCTCGTCCGCATGACCTCGACGTCCGCCGCGGACGACACCCGGACGATGCGGGAGAAGTGGGAGGCCGCGGCGCCGATCACCATCGGCGACGACGTCTGGCTCGGCGGCGGGGCGATCGTGCTGCCCGGGGTGACCATCGGCGAGAACACGGTCGTCGGCGCGGGCTCCGTGGTCACCCGCGACCTGCCGGCCGACGTCGTGGCCGTCGGCAACCCCGCCCGGGTGGTCCGGACCCTGGAGCGCGGATGAGCACGGCCCCGGCGCCCGCCCGGCGACCGCGTCGGCACGACCCGGGACGCCGCGAGCGGCTGGTGGCCACCGCGCTGGACGTCATCGCCGACGTGGGCGTCACCGGCGCCACGCACCGGGCAATCGCCCGCGCGGCCGACGTGCCGCTGGGGTCGCTGACCTACCACTTCTCCTCGCTCGACGAGCTGCACGCCGCCGCGTTCACCCGGCACGTCGACGAGGTCGCGCCGCGCTTCGACGAGCGGATGCGCGGCGCCGCGGACCGCGCCGGGGCGATCGAGGCGCTGGTCGGCCACCTCACCGGTGACCTGCTCGGCTCCGGCCACGACTTCGTGCTCGCCGTCGAGCTGTACGTGGCCGCCGCCCGCCGGCCGGCGCTGCGCGCGGTGACGCAGGACTGGATGCAGCGCAGCCGGCGCAGCCTGGAGCGGCACTTCGACCCCGTGACCGCGCGGGAGCTCGACGCCCTGGTCGAGGGGCTGGTGCTGCACAGCGCCCTCTCGACCGACCCGATGGACCACGACCAGATCCGCGCGGCCGTCCACCGCTTCGCGCGCTGACCCCTCCCCTTCGACCAGGACAGGACCCCGTGTCGGACACCCTCCCGGCGACCGTCCCCGCGCGCCTGCGCGCCGCCCGGGCCGCGGTCGCGGCCTGCTTCTTCTCCAACGCCGTCCTCTACGCCAACCTCGTGCCCCGGCTGCCCGAGGTGAAGGACCGGCTCGACCTGACCAACGCCACCCTCGGCACCGCGCTCGCCGCCCTGCCCCTCGGCGCCCTGGTCTCCGCCCTGGCCTCGGCCGCCCTGATGCGCCGGTTCGGCTCGGCGCGGGTCGCCTCGTGGGGACTGGTCGTGCTGGCCGCCGCGGTCTGGGCTGCCGCCGTCGCGCCGTCGTGGTGGCTGCTCGCGGCGGCGCTGTTCGTCGCCGGTGCGCTCGACGCCGTCGTCGACGTCGCGCAGAACGCCCACGGGCTGCGGGTGCAGCGCGGCTACGACCGGTCGATCCTCAACGCCTTCCACGGTCTCTGGAGCATCGGCGCGGTCGCCGGCGGGCTGCTCGGCTCGGCCGCGGCCGGGCTGCGGATCCCGCTGGGGGTGCACCTGGGCGTCGTCGCGGTGGTGTTCGCGGGGGTGTCCCTGGCCGCCTACCGCCGCATGCTGCCCGGCCCGGACCACGAGGACACCGCGGCCGGCGCCGGCCCGCAGCAGGTCACCCGGGGCTCCGTGCGCGCCGCGCTGCCCGCGCTGGCGGCGCTCGGCGTCCTCGCCACGGCCGGGGCGTTCGTGGAGGACGCCGGGGCGTCGTGGGCGGCGCTGTACCTGCGCGGCGAGATCGGCGTGGGCGCGGCCACCGCGGGCCTGGGCTTCGTCGCCCTGCAGGGGGCGATGACGGTGGGCCGGCTGACCGGCGACCGCGTCGTCGACCGGTTCGGCCAGCGCCGGGTGGCCCGGGTCGGCGGCGCGCTCATCGCGCTCGGCACGGGGCTGGCCCTCGCGCTGCCGTCGCTGGGCACCACGCTCGTCGGGTTCGCCCTGGCCGGCCTGGGTGTGGCGACCCTCGTCCCCGCGGTCTACGCGGCCGCCGACGACCTGCCGGGCCTGCGCCACGGCGTCGGCCTGACCGCGGTCAACTGGCTGCTGCGGGTCGGGTTCCTCGCCTCCCCGCCGCTGATCGGCGCGGTCGCCGACGCCACCAGCCTGCGCGTGGCGCTGACCGCGGTCGTCGTCGCCGGCGTCGTCACGCTGGTGCTCGGCCGGGTGCTGCCCCGGACGGTGACCCGGTCGGCCTGAGCTCGGCCGACCGCCGTGCACGGGCGGCACGTCCTGGACACCGCTTCTTCACCCGCCCGACGCCCGCCGCGCCGGGTCGCTCCCTACGGTGCCGCCATGGACGCAGCGCACGGGTCCGGCCTGCGCGAGCGGCGGCTCGCCGAGGTCGACGGGCTGCTCACCGCTCGCGACGGCGCCGTCGGCGGTCCCACCGGACACGGCCTGTCGGCCCTGCGGACGCGGCTGCGGCACGTCCACGCGCGGTGCGAGAGCGTGGACGCGGCGGCCTGGGCCGGCTACGTCACCGACCTCGACCGCGGCATCGACGCGCTGCACGCCGAGGTGGAGAGGGCGGCGCAGCAGCCGGTCCCCGGGCCGACCGTCGACGACGTCCTCCTCGCCCGCACGGCGGAGCTCGAACTGCGGGCCTGGCGGGTCACCGTCGACGCCGGTCCGGACCGCCCCGGGGTGCGCGCGGCCCTGGCCGACGCCGAGGCCGCCCTCGCCGGGTACCGGGAGGAGCTGCGCTCGGCGAGCCCTCCGTCGCGGCCCGGGCTGGAGACGGCGATGGACCGGCTGCGGCGCGCCGGCTACGCGGTGCCCGCGCCCGCCCGGCCGGTCGAACCGGCTCCCTGAACCCCTCCGCGCTGCCCGACCCTCTGCCGGCAGTCCGTGCTCAGCCGTGGACGAGGGCCCGCACCGCCGCGAGGACCCGCTCGTGCGCGGCCGCGGGCCGGTCCCGGTCCCGCCAGGTCGCAGCCAGGCCGACCGCGGCGACGCGCCCGGTCGCCAGGACCCGGCCGACGGCCCCGAGGACCTCGTCGAGCGCCGGGCCGCCGGGAGCGGGGAAGAGCAGGTCCGGGAGGTCCCCGGGGTCGCACACGTCGAGGTCGACGTGCAGGTACAGCTCCCCGTCGGGGAGGTCCGCGGCGGTGAGGCCGGGCACCGGACGGCGCCGCACGCCCGCGCCCTCGAGCAGGTCGTGCTCCGGCGGGTCGGTGTCGCGGGCGTCGACGAGCACCACGCGCGAGGGCGGTGTCGGGCGCAGCCCGAGCGCGTCGGGGAGCGTGGGGGTCCCGACCCCTGCGGCCAGGGCCAGCGGCATGCCGCCCAGGTAGCCCGAGGTCGTCGTGGCCTCGGTGTGGAAGTCGGCGTGCGCGTCGAACCAGACGATCCCGACGTCCCGGCCGGCCCGCTGCAGGCCCGCGAGCACCCCCAGGCTCGTGGTGCAGTCGCCGGAGACGACCAGCGCCGGGGCCCGGGCTCCGGCCACCTCCCGGGCGACCTGCTCGTAGAGGACCGCCATGCGCTGCCACGGCGTCCCCGGGGGCAGGTCGGCGCTGAGCTCGCGGTCGACGGGGAAGCCGGTGGTCAGTCCGGGCAGCCGCTCGTCGAGGTGGTAGGGCACCACGAACGTCGTCATGCCGGGATCCTCTCTCCCGGCACGGGACGCGCGGTCTCAGTCCCGGCGCCGGCCGGTGACGATCTGCCGCAGTCGCTCCACCGGCAGCTTGGGCTGCCGGTACTCGTCGAGCAGGCCGTTGGCCTCCTGCATCGTGTCGGTGAGCTGGGTGTAGCAGAACCCGGCCAGCACGGGTGAGGCGTGCACGGCGGACAGCAGGTCCTCCAGCCGCCGGGCGAAGTCCTCGGCGTCCTCGGCGGTGGAGTAGCCCCAGGTGCGCTCCGCGGGGACCTCGTGGGGCGGCACGGGGGTGTACCGCACGCCGCCGAACTCGGTGAGCATCAGCGGCTGCTCCCGGTCGACGGCCCCGGGCAGCAGCACGCGGCGCCCCGCGGGCCAGAAGTCCTCGAGCGCCGTGAGCAGGTCGGCCGATCCGTACCGCTCGGCGAGGACCGCCCCGGTGTCGGCGTAGTCGTGCACCGTCCACAGGTCGCTGTCGGTGTGCTCCCAGCCGTCGTTGCTCACCACCGGCCGGCTCGGGTCCACCGCCCGGGTCAGGGCGGCGAGCGCGACGGTGTAGGCCTGCTGGGCCGGGTCGGTGGCGACGTCGTGCACGCCCCAGCTCTCGTTCATCGGCACCCACGTGACGATGCAGGGATGGCTGACGTCCCGGTGCACCACGTCCAGCCACTCCGTGGTGAGCCGCCGCACCGCCTCCGGGGAGAAGGCGAAGGCGTTGGCCGTCTCGCCCCACACGAGGACGCCGAGCCGGTCGCACCAGTACAGGAAGCGGGGGTCCTCGACCTTCTGGTGCACCCGCACGGCGTTGAATCCGAGCTCCTTGACCAGCTCGACCTCGCGGCACAGCGCCCCCGCGTCGGGTGCGGTCAGGTGGGACTCCGGCCAGTACCCCTGCCCCAGCACCGAGCGCACGTAGTACGGCAGGCCGTTGAGCAGGAAGGCCCGCCCTCCCACGGCGGCGGTGCGCAGCCCCAGGTAGCTGGCGACCTCGTCGAGCACCTCGCCGTCCCCGTCACCGGCGAGCACCCGCACGACGGCGTCGACCAGCCGGGGCGTCTCCGGCGACCAGGTCATGTCCTGCCGGGCCTGCCCGTTCTGCAGCGCGGGCACGGCCACGGTGGTGCGGGTGCGCTGCTCCGCCACGCGCACGCGGTGCTCGGCCAGCAGCTGCCCGTCCAGCTCCAGCCGCACCGCCACCGTGACCGGTTCGGCCGGTGTCTCGCGCAGCGTGATGCCCAGGTGCACCGCGGCGCCGGCGACGTCCGGGGTCCAGGCCAGGTGCTCGACGGAGACCGCCGGGACGACCTCGCACCACACCGGCTGCCAGATGCCGCTGGTCCGGGAGTACCAGATGCTGTGCGGCTCGTCGAGCCAGTCCTGCTTGCCCCGGGGCTGCGTCACGTCGCGCGGGTCGTCCTCCGCCCGCACGACCAGCACGTGCTCGGCGTCGGCGTCACCGGCCGCGAGCAGTGCGGTGACGTCGAAGGAGAACGGCGTCTGGCCGCCCTCGTGCTCACCGAGCAGCCGGCCGTCCAGCCACACGCGCGCGGTGTAGTCGACCGCGGCGAACCGGAGCACGACGCGGTGTCCCCGCTCGCGCACCGCGTCGGCTCCCGCGACGTCGGCCAGCCGCAGGCTCCGCCGGTACCAGACCACCGGGTGCGGGCGGGGGTCGGCGACCCCCGACGCCTCGGACTCCGGCGGGTAGGGCACCGTGACGTCGCGGTCGAAGACGGCGCGGTCGCCGAGGTCGGTCAGCTCCGCCCAGCCCCCGGCGACCCCGGCGCGGTCGTCGTCGAAGGCCAGCTGCCACGTCCCGCAGAGGTCCGTCCACTCCTCACGCAGCAGCTGCGGGCGGGGATGGGTGCCGTCCTGCTGGGTGGCGCGTGCGGGCATGGTCACTCCTCGGGTTCGGGTCGACGAGCGGGTCCCGGGGTCCGGGGGCGGGCTCGCCGCGGATGACCGGGTCGGTGGGCGATGGACACGCCGCTGCCGTCGATGCTGTCAGGTGCGAGACCGCGCCGGGCACCGGCGGGTCCGTCCCGGGGTCGTCGTGCACCGCGTACGGCCGGTCGGATGCCCGCACGGGTGGACCCCGTGGCGGCTCCCGGAACGAGCTCTCCAGCAGCTGTGCAGAACACCGAGTCGTCGTGTGCCTGCAATTCCGGAAATACGCTTCGGTCACGCCTGCCGATCGACGAGAAATCCTCGACTTGCCGTTGATCAGAAAGGCGTGAAACAGTCCTCGGGTCCGGCATTCCCGGCTACGACTGGACGTACCTCGATGACTGGTTTCTCGCGTCGCCAGTTCCTCGCCGCGGGGGGCAGCGTCTCGCTGGCCGTCGCGATGTCGGGGTGCGCGTCACCGATCGCCTCCAGCCTCACCGGGGCGCAGCCGAGGACGGCCGACGTCATCTTCTGGCACCTGTTCGGCGGCGGTGACGGCGAGAACATGGCGACCATGCTGGACACCTACCGCGAGTCGTCCGGCACGTCGGTCGAGTCCGCGCTGCTCTCCTGGGGCAACCCCTTCTACACCAAGCTCGCGCTGTCGACGTCGAGCGGCCGCCCGCCCGACGTGACCGTCGCACACCTGTCCCGGCTGCCCCTCCTGGCGCAGGCCGAACTGCTCGAGCCCGTCGCGGACCAGTTCGCCGCCGCGGGGATCACCGAGGACAGGTTCACGCCGGCCGCCTGGGAGAAGGCCACGGTGGACGGCACCACCTACGCGGTGCCGCTCGACACCCACCCGTTCGTCCTCTACTACAACACCGAACTGGCCGAGCAGGCCGGCCTGCTCGACGAGTCCGGCGAGAACCTCAGGCCCATGAGGAACAGCGACGACTTCGTCGCCGCCCTGCAGGCGATGAAGGACTCGACCGGCAACGAGTACGCGGCGGTCGCGTCGATCACGGTGGACCCCTCGACCTGCTGGCGCCTGTTCCTCATGACCTACTCCGGTCTGGCCGGACCGATCGTCGAGGACCTCGGCACCAGGGTCACGATCGACCGCGCCGCGATGGAGGAGTCGTTCGCCTTCCTGCAGGGCCTCACCGGGCAGCAGCTGATGCCGAGAACCGCCACGTCGACGACGGCGTCGACCCTCTTCAGCAACGGCGAGGTCGGTTTCCTGTTCGACGGCGTCTGGCAGATCCCGACGTACCGGGAGGTCGAGAGCCTCGACTTCAACGTCGTGCCCTTCCCCGCCCTCCTCGGTCCCGAGCCGGTCGCCTACGCCGACTCGCACGCACTGGTCATCCCGGCGAGTCCCGGACGCGCCGCCGAACGGACCGAGAACGCCGTGCGCTTCGTCCAGGGCCTGCTGGAGCAGAGCTCGACCTGGGCCGACGGCGGGCACGTCCCCGCCTGGCTGCCGGTGCAGGAGAGCGAGGAGTTCCTCGAACTCCAGCCGCAGAGCAACTACACGGAGGCGGCCTTCAACGCGGTCTACGACCCGGAGGGTTGGTACACCGGAGCGGGCTCGGACTTCCAGACCGCCATGGGCTCCGTCGTCGCCAGCGTGCTGACCGGTGCCACCGACCCCGCGGCCGGTGTCGACGCCATGACCAGCAGCCTGCAGACGTTCTCCACCGCCCGGCCACCCGTGTAGTTCGGAGACCGACATGACCGCCACCGCTCTCCCCGCGCCCAGGTCAGGGGTCGAGGTCAGCCACCGCGCCGCGACCGCGGGGAAGCCCCCGCGTCCGGAGAACCGGGCGGGCTGGCTGTTCGCCACCCCGTTCCTGGCCCTCTACCTCGCCTTCCTCATCGGCCCGGTGGTCATCGGCCTGGTGATCAGCCTGTTCAACACCACGACGGTGAGAGCCGGCATCGGCAGCTGGGTCGGCTTCTCGAACTACGCCGACGTCCTGACCAACGCCGACTTCTGGGCCTCGATGTGGCACTCGGCGCTGTTCACGCTGCTGACCACACCGATCCTGGTGCTGCTGCCGCTGCTGTTCGCCGTCCTCGTCTCGCGTCTGGCCCGCGGCCAGGCGTTCTACCGACTGGCCTTCTTCGCCCCGTACGTCGTGCCCTCGGCCGCGGTCTGCCTCATCTTCGCGTTCATGTACACGCCCGAGACCGGGCTCATCACCAACGCCTTCGGCTGGTTCGGGCTCACCGCCCCCGACTTCTTCGGCAGCACCTCGGGTGCCTGGTTCGCCGTCGTCCTGCTCACCGTGTGGTGGACGTTCGGCTTCAACTTCATCCTCTACACCGCGGCCATCCAGGAGATCTCGGAGGAGGTCTACGAGGCGGCGACGCTCGACGGCGCCGGGCCGTGGCAGCAGATCCGGATGATCACCGTCCCCCTGCTGCGCCCGACCATCGGCCTCGTGCTGATCCTGCAGGTCCTGTCGTCGCTGAAGGTGTTCGACCAGATCTACATCCTGCTGAACGGCGGCCCGAACTACACGACGCGCCCGGTCATCCAGTACATCTTCGACACCGGCTTCTCCGCCTACCGGGGCGGCTACGCGGCCGCCGCGACGATGGTCTACTTCGTGGTCCTGGTCGTCGTCAGCGTCGGCTGGTTCCTGGTCCGGCGGCGCAACACCTCCGCGAACGCCTGAGGGGAGCCCGACCATGTCGACGGCGATGGCCGCGCCCGCGGCCGACACCGAGAGTCCCGGCACGAGGCGCTCGCGCCGGCGGGGCGAGCAGGACCAGGGCACGAAGCTGTTCAACCGGCTCACCGCCACGTGCGTGACGCTCTTCGCCCTGATCTGGCTGGTCCCGTTCCTGTGGGCGCTGATCACGTCGCTGCGGCCCAACGAGGAGATCGCCGCGAACCCCACGAACCCGTGGGGGAGCAGCTGGAACCTCGACGCGTACAGCTACGCGTGGGAGACGAGCCCCATCGGCTGGTGGTACGTCAACAGCTTCATCATCTCCACCCTCACGGTCGTCTTCACCGTGGTGGTCTGCTCGATGGCCGCCTTCGCCCTGGTCAACCTGAACTTCCGCTGGAAGTACGTGGTGTTCGGGCTCATCCTGGCCGGCCTGATGGTGCCCGTGGAGGCGCTCGTCCTGCCGCAGTTCCTCGAGTTCCGGGCCCTCGGCCTGCTCGGGACCTACTGGGCGGTCATCCTGCCCTCGGTCGCCCTCCCCGTGGCCCTCTTCGTCTTCCACTCGTTCATCAAGGCCATCCCGGTGGCCCTCATCGAGGCCGCCCGGCTCGACGGTGCCAGCTGGTGGCGGATCTACTCCCGGATCGCCATGCCGCTGTCCCGGCCGGCGATCTCCGCGGTGGCGATCCTGACGTTCATCACGTCCTGGAACGCCTTCCTCTGGCCGCTGCTGGTCCTCACGCAGACCAAGTCGCAGACGATCCCGGTCGGGCTCAGCAGCCTGGTCGGCGGCTCCGCGATCCAGTACGCCGAGACCATGGCCTCCGCCGTCCTCGGCATCCTGCCCCTGCTCGCCGTCTTCCTGGTCCTCCAGCGCCAGATCGCCCAGGGCGTCGCGAACACCGGCATCAAGTAGCGCGGGAGCAGCGTCTCCTCCGGGGACCACCCGGTCTACGCGCGGTCCCCGGTCGGGCCGCCACCGGTCAGGGGTCGTTCCCACCGCCACACGGGACCGACCTCCGGGTCCTCGAGCCGGGCGACCCGCGCGAACCCGAGCCGGGCCAGGACGGCCGTCGAGGCGCTCTGCTCGGCCAGCGTGTGCGCCCGGGCCCGCGAGGCCCCGTGCGCCGCGGCGGAGGCCAGCCAGAGCCGCACCGCCGCGGTGGCGTGGCCGCGACCGCGGTGGCCGGGAGCCACGCTGTAGCCCACCTCGACCACGCCGTCGGAGGGCGGTCCGGTGAACCCGCCGAGCCCGACGACGACGCGGTGCACCGGGTCGACGAGCAGGTGGCTGGACCACTCGGGCGGCACGCCCGAGCGGAGCGCCTCGACCGTCGCCGGGAGCGCCTCGGGGAAGACGAGCCAGCCCTCCGCGAGGTCGAGCCCCGAGCGCGCGCGGAACGCGTCGGCCGACTCCAGCAGCGCCTCCGCGTCCTCGAGCGTCAGGGGTCGCACCTCGGTCGCCGCGGTGCCGCTGTCGGTCACCGTCAGGCCGGTGACGCCGCGGCGGGGGCCAGCACCGCCGTCGCGGCGATCTCGATCAGCTGCTCGGGGAGGGCCAGCTCCACCACGCCGAAGGCGTTGCTGGCGGGGCGGTGGTCGCCGAAGTACCGCTTGCACACGGCCATCGCCGGCGCGAAGTTCGCCCGCAGGCCCACCAGGAAGACGTTCATCTCCACGATGTCGGTGCGCTGGGCGCCGAACCGGCTCAGGACGGCGTCGAGGTTGGCCAGGGTCACCTCGGTCTGGCCCTCGACGTCGCCCTCGTGGAGGAACGTCCCGTCCGCGTCGTGTGACAGCTGCCCCGAGACGTACAGCCGGTCGCCGGCCCGCACGGCCTGCGAGTAGTTGGCCAGGTCCTCCCAGGGGACGCCGAAGCCGAAGGTCTCGAACCTGCCCATGTCTGCCTCCTCGTGGTGTCGGCCGGTCAGCTCCGGTAGCGGCCCTCGAACCGGGCTCCACGGTCGAGCACGGTGAACCGGGTGGACCGGCCCCGTCGGCGTCCACGACCTGGGTCGCCCCGTCGACGACGACCAGCTCTCCCGCCGCCAGGGACTCCGGGCACGTCAGCTCCGCTGCTCGGGGATCCGGGGCGTGCGCAGCGACCGGAAGCCGTCCCGGAGCTCGTCGACGAACAGGTACGGCTGCTCCCAGGCCGCGAAGTGCCCGCCCTTCTCGACCTGGCGGTAGTGGACCAGGCCGGGGTAGGCGCGCTCGGTCCAGCTGCGCGGGGCCTGGTACTGCTCGCCCGGGAACACGCTGACGGCGACGGGGACGGTGACGCCCTTCGCGTCGAAGAACCCGCCGCGGTACTCCCAGTACAGCCGGGAGGCCGAGACCCCGGTGTTGGTCAGCCAGTACAGCGTCACGTTGTCGAGGACCTCGTCGCGGGTCAGCTCGCCGGTGTCGCTCGTCGTGCGCTCCAGCGCCGCGAGCACGGCCGCGGCCGGCTGCCCGTCGGCGTCGTTGTGGTCGAGGAGCCAGGCGGCCAGGCCGACGGGCGAGTCGGCGATGCCGTAGAGCGTCTGCGGGCGCGCGGCCATGTAACGGGCGTACTCGACCTGCCCGAACGTCCGGACGAGCTGCTCGTAGGCGCGCCGCTCCTCGTCCGACAGCCCGTCCGGCGGCGGCGCGCCGGCCAGCGCGGCCGCGTTGACGTCGGCCGGCACGGTGGCCGGCATGTTGGTGTGGATGCCGAGCAGTCCCTCGGGTGCCTGCAGCCCCATCTGGTCGACGACGAAGGCGCCCCAGTCCCCGCCCTGCGCGACGTACCGGTCGTAGCCCAGCCGGCCCATCAGCTCGGCCCAGGCCCAGGCCATCCGCTCGGGCCCCCAGCCCGGGCCGGTCGGCTTGCCGGAGAACCCGTACCCGGGCATCGACGGAACGACCACGTGGAAGGCGTCCGCGGCGTCCCCGCCGTGCGCCGTCGGGTCGACCAGCGGCTCGATGATCTTCAGCTGCTCGACGACCGACCCGGGCCAGCCGTGGTTGACCACCAGCGGCAGGGCGTCCTCGTGCCGCGAGCGCACGTGCAGGAAGTGGATGTCGAGCCCGTCGATCCCGGTGACGAACTGCGGCAGCGCGTTGAGGCGCGCCTCGCAGCGGCGCCAGTCGTAGTCGGTCGCCCAGTGCCGCGCCAACTCCTGCATCGTCGCCAGCGGCACTCCCTGGGAGGTGTCCGGGACCGTCTCCCGGTCCGGCCAGACGGTCTGCTCGACCCGCCGGCGCAGCTCGGCGAGCGCGGCGTCGGGGACCTCGATCCGGAACGGGCGGATCGCACCCTCCTCCTGGGCGGCTGCCGGCGTCGCGGGGACGGTCGACCGGGACATGGGTGCCTCCTGGTGGTCCGGGCGGAGCGGGGCTCGCCGTCGACCCTGCGCCGCCCCGGCCGGCGCTCGCGCCAGGGAGACCCCCGGGTCCTCCTGCCCGGGGCGTCAGGCGTCGACGGCGCCGTACAGGCCGGCCGAGGCGCTCCGGCCGGTGACGACCAGGTCGGCCACCACGCCGGAGGCGACCCAGGCCTGCACGTGGCCCGTGCCGTTGTAGCCGCCCAGCGCCAGCACCCGGCCGTCGGTGTCCGGTACCGGCCCGCACCGGGGCATCGGGTCGTCGGCGAAGCCCACGACGCCGGCCCACCGGTGCGTCACCTCCGCGCGCACCCCGAGCTCCTCGACCAGCCACCGGTCGAGCCGGGCCTGCACCGGCCCGGAGACCTCGGCGCGGTCGGTCCAGCTCGCCGCCCCGTCGAGATCGGAGAACCCCCCGAGCGCGATCCGCCCGTCCGCCGTCTGGTGCACGTACTCGTGGCCGTGGCGGGAGTAGACCGGGGACGGGAGCACCGTCCGCCCGAGCGGTGCCGTGGCGAGCATGTTGAGCCGCCGCGGCCGGACCGCCGCCGCCGACGGCACCAGCGCCGCCAGGTCGCCGTCCACGGCCACGACGGCGCGGTCGCACCGCACGGCACCGGACGCGGTCCGCACGCGGACGCCGTCGCCGTCGACGGCGGGCGGCCCGACCACCGGTGACCGCTCGAACACCCGCGCCCCGCGGGCCTCGAGGGCGTCGGCCAGCGCCCGCAGCCACCGGACCGGGTGCACCGACCCGTCGTGCGGCAGGTACAGCCCGGCCCGCTCCGGCCGGGCGAGCGGGCCGGGCAGGTCGTCGCCGGCCACCAGCTGTCCCGGGAAGCCGTCCTCGGCGAGCGCCGCGGCGTGCCGCCGGACGTCGTCGGCCTCGGTGCCGTCGACGGCGAGCCGCAGCATCCCGTCGAGCCGGAAGTGCCGGCGGGCGCCGACGGCCTCGGCCACCTCGAGCATCTCCCGCTGGGCGTCCAGCGTCGCCCGGTGGACGGCGACCGCCCGCTCGCGGCCCCACAGGGCGCGGGTGTCGTGGTACATCGGCGCGGCGCCGGCGATGAAGAAGCCGCCGTTGCGGCCGCTCGCGCCGGAGGCCACCGCGGAGCGCTCCAGCACGACGACCGACAGCCCGGCGTCGAGCAGCCGCCGGGCGGTGGCCAGCCCGCCCACGCCGGCGCCGACCACGCACACGTCCGCGTGCGTCTGGCCCTCCAGCGCGGGCCGCGGGCGGGCGGGCTCGTCCTGCCACAGCGGGACCGAGCTGCTGCTCATGCGGGTCCACCTCTCGTGCGCTCTGCCGCCCGACGGCGGTCCCGTCCGGCACCGCCACCCTGCACACCGCCGTCGTCCCGGATCGCGCCGGGGTGCGCCGACCGGTAGGACGGGGGCGGGACGCCGGGCCCCGGCGTCCGTCCCGTTCCCGGACGACGCAGGTGAGGACCCCCGTGAGTGCCCCGACCCTCGACACCGCCCCGTGGACGGTCCGCGAGCCGCGGGTGGACCCCGGGACGCTCGACGTCGCCGAGTCCGTCTTCAGCCTGTGCAACGGCTTCCTCGGGGTCCGGGGGACGCTCGACGAGGTCGAGCCCTTCGGCATGCGCGGCACCTACCTGTCCGGGGTCTACGAGACCCACCCGCTGTCCTATCCCGAGGGTGGCTACGGGCACCCCGAGGAGGGGCAGGCGATGCTCACCGTCGCCGACGGCACGCCGCTGCGCCTGCTGGTCGACGGGGTCCCGCTGGACGTGCGCGAGGTCCCGCCGCAGGTCCACGAGCGCACCCTCGACCTGCGCGCCGGGACGCTGGACCGCCGCGTGCACTGGACGTCGCCGTCGGGCCCGACGGTGGAGGTGTCCTCGCGGCGGCTGGTCTCCCTGGCCGAGCGGTCGGTCCTCGCCGTCCGGTACGAGGTCCGCGTCCTGGACGGGTCGGCGCACGTGGTCGTGCGGTCCGAGCTCGCCGCCGGCGTGGTGACCCCGGCGGGCGTGGACAACGACGACCCGCGCGTGGCGGAGGCCCTCGACGAGGCCTTCGAGCCCCGGGCGCAGATCGGCAGCGAGACCGGCGGCGCGCTCGTGGAGCGGACGCGCCGGTCGGGCATCACGGTGGCGGCCGCGGTCGGGCACGAGGTCGACGGCGGGCGGGTCGGCACCCACGTCGACGAGCAGCACGTCGTCACCACGGTCGCGGCCGACCTGTCCCCCGGGGAGCGCCTCACGGTGGTCAAGGTCGTCGGCTACGGCTGGTCGCGCGACGCGGGGTCCGACTCCGTCCTGGGCCAGGCCTCGGCCGCGGTGAGCTCCGCGCTCGACCTCGGGTGGGACGGCCTGGTCGCCGCCCAGCGGGCCGTGCTCGACGAGCTGTGGGCCACCGCCGACGTCGAGGTCGACGGCGACGCCGAGCTGCAGCAGGCGCTGCGCTACGCCGTCTTCCAGCTGTTCTGCTCCGCCGCCTGCATCTCCGGTGCCCCCGTCGGCGCCAAGGGGCTGACCGGCGTCGGGTACAGCGGCCACACCTTCTGGGACGTCGAGGGGTTCGTCCTGCCCGCCCTGTCGCTGCTGCGCCCGGACGCGGCCGCCCGCCTGCTGCGGTGGCGCGCCGACACGATCGGCCCCGCCCGCGACCGTGCCCGCACGCTGGGGCTGGCGGGGGCGTGCTTCGCGTGGCGCACCATCAGCGGGCCCGAGACCTCGGCGTACTGGCCCGCGAGCACGGCGGCGATGCACGTCAACGCCGACATCTCCCGCGCCTTCTGGCTGCACCAGAACGTCACCGGCCGCGACCTCGACTCCGTCGGCGGGCTGCCGGTGCTGGTCGAGACGGCGCGGGCGTGGGCGTCGGTGGGCCAGCAGGACGCGGACGGCGCCTGGCACCTGTTCGGCATGACCGGCCCCGACGAGTACACCGGCGTCGTCGACGACAACGTCTTCACCAACCTCATGGCCCGGCGCAACCTCCGGTGGGCCGCCGACGCGTGCGAGCGGCTGCCCGAGCGCGCGGCGGAGCTGGGCGTGGACCACGCCGAGACCGCCGCCTGGCGGGCCGCGGCCGACGCCGTGCACGTCCCGTGGGACGAGCGGCTCGGCGTGCACCCGAGCAACGAGGACTTCACGACCTACCGGGAGTGGCCCTTCGAGGACGAGCGCGACCGCTACCCGGTGCAGGAGCACCACCACTACGCCGACTTCTACCGCCGGCAGGTGCTCAAGCAGGCCGACCTCGTCCAGGCGCTGTGGTGGTGCCGCGACGAGTTCACCGACGAGGAGGTGGCGCGCGACCTCGAGTACTACGAGGCGCGCACCGTCCGGGACTCCTCGCTGTCGGCCGCCGTGCAGGCGGTCGTGTGCGCCCAGGCCCAGCACCCCGACCTCGCGCTGCGCTACCTGCGGGAGGCCGCCCTGGTCGACCTGCGCAACCTCACCGGCGGCACCGCCGACGGCCTGCACATGGCGTCGGTGGCCGGGACGTGGCTGGCCCTCGTCGCCGGCCTGGGTGGCATGCGGGAGGACCACGAGGACCTCGAGCTGGCGCCGCTGCTGCCGTCCGCGCTCTCGCGCACCGCCTACCGGCTCACCTGGCGCGACCGGCTGCTCCGCGTCGAGACGACCCGGGAGGGCACCACGGTCACGCTCGAGCGCGGCGAGCAGCCGGTGACCGTCGTCGTCGACGGCGCCCGTCACCGGGTGGCGCCCGGCGAGCCGGTGCGCGTGCCGCTGCGCGCCCCCACCCCGCTGCTCGACGAGCCGCGGCAGCCGGCCGGTCGCGAACCGCTCAGCTGACCCATGCCCGGACCCTGCGCTCTGCCGGCTGGTTCCGGGCGCTGAGGGCGCGATGGGGCCGGCAGAGCAGGGAACGAGCCGGCAGAGCCCGCTCAGCGGGCCTGCTGCACGAAGCGCGTCAGGTCCGCCAGCAGGGCCGGCCGGCGGCGGGTGCGCCACATCGCCACCAGCCCGGCCACCACCGGGGGGTCGAACGGGCGGATCACCAGGCGCCGCCCGTCGAGGTCCGGCGGGTCGTCGCCCACGCAGAGGGTGAAGCCGCCGAGGTCCTCGACGGCGTCGAGCATCGCCGCCTGCGCGTCGTCCAGGACGGGCACGTGGGTGACCTGCGGCAACCGCCCGTGGGGGTCGGGGAAGCAGGACAGGAAGAAGTCGTAGAACGGCCGGGTCTCGAGGCTGGGCGAGTAGACGACCAGGCGCCGGCCGGACAGCTCCCGCCGGGAGAGCCGGTCGCCCGCGGCCAGCGGGTCGTCGACCCGGACCACCCCGTGCAGCACGACGGGGGCGAACGGCGCGGACTCCAGCGAGTCGGCGCCCGCCGGCGGGGCGGTCCAGCCCACGGCCAGGTCGAGACGGTCGTCGAGCAGGTCGCGGACGACGTCGTCCTGCTGCTGGAGGTGCAACCGGAGCTCGACGTCGGCCCGGGTCGCGCCGAACAGCCGCACCCTCCGGACCACCGCCTGGGGACAGTCGATGTCGACGCCGACCCGCAGCGGCGTCCGGACCTCCGCCGCGCGCCGGGCCTCCCGGACCGCCAGGTGGGCCGTGGCGACCGACTCGCGGGCCCCGGTGAGGAACGCCTGGCCGGCCGCGGTCAGCCGGACGTGGCGGGTGTCCCGCTCGAACAGCGCCACGCCGAGCTGGCGCTCCAGCCGGCGGATCTGCTGCGACAGCCCGGACTGCGTGACGTGCAGCCGGGACGCCGCGCGCCCGAAGTGCAGCTCCTCGGCCAGGGCGACGAAGGGCGCCAGCAGACGGAGGTCCAGCTCCCCCACGGCGCCTGCGTACATCCATGACGGCCCGTCATCAAGACCGGGGGCACCCGTCATCACCGACGCCTTCCCCACCGCCCGCCGCGCCCGGGACGCTCTGGGTGCCCCGCACCACCCGTCACGAACGAGAGGACCGACCCGTGGAACTGGGCAGGCTCCGCGTCAACCAGCTCAGTGCGGCCGGCTGGGAGTGGTACCAGCAGTACCTGGCCGCGCTGGACGCCTACGACCTCGAGCGCTACTCGTCCTTCCTGTCCCCGGACGTCTCGATCCAGTTCGACAACGACGAGCCGATGGTCGGCCGGGAGGTCGCCGCCAAGGGCCTCGACCAGTTCTGGGGGTCGGTGACCGCCATGGGCTACACGCTGGTGCACGAGCCGCTCAACCTCTACGGCGACGACCACCGCTTCGTCCTCGAGGCCCTCAACCACTACGACGGCGCGGACGGCCGGCGGGTCACCGTCCGGGCCACCGCCTGGACCGACCGCGGGGACGACGGCGCGGTCACCTCCGTCCGCCTCTACCAGGACCTCTCCCCGCTGTACCGCACCGCCGGCTGAGGGGCAGCCGGCCCGGTCTACCGTCGGGAGGCCGGACCGACCCCGTCGACGGAGGCCCCAGGTGACCAGCGACCCGGAGGGCACCGGCACGGCGCACGACTGGCTGGCCACTGCCGCGGTCGACCCCGCCGTGTTCGACCTGCGACCGGACTACCGGGCGCTGCTGCTCACCGCCGACGGCCTCCTCGGCGGTCCCGGCGACGCGGTCAGCGAGCGGGTCCTGGCCGCCGCCGAGGACGACGCCCGGCGGCTGCTCGCCGGCCGGTCACCCGAGGAGCTGCCGCACCCGGCCGCCTGGCGGGAGGCCTACCGGGCCTTCGGCGCCCGGCCGCAGCGCACCCGCCCGAGCGTGGAGGCCCTGCTGCGCCGCCTCGACCCGGACGGCCTGCCCCGCATCGACCGGATCACCGACGTCTACAACGCCGTCTCCGTCGCCCACCTGCTGCCGATCGGCGGGGAGGACCGCGCCGCCTACGCCGGGCCGCCGCGACTGGTCCGCGCCGAGGGCGACGAGCCGTTCGACACCACCGCGGGCGGTGCGGCGGTCGTCGAGCACCCGGAGGCCGGCGAGGTCGTCTGGCGCGACGACGCCGGCGTCACCTGCCGCCGCTGGAACTGGCGGCAGTGCACCCGCACCCGGATCACCACCGGCACGAGCAGCGCCGTCTTCGTCCTCGACGTCCTCGACCCGCTCACCGACGACGACGCCACCGCCGCGGCCGACGCGCTCACCGAGGCGCTGCTGGCGACCAGCCCGGACGCCACCGTCCACCGGCGGGTCCTCGCCGGCCCGGGACGGGCTCCGGGAGGCTGACGGGTCGCCGGCGGCTCACCCCCCGGCCCGCGGGGACCGGACCACCGCCACCGGGCACGGCGAGTAGGCGATGCAGCGCAGGCTCACCGAGCCCAGCAGCAGACCCGACCAGGCGGTCCGGCCGCGCGACCCGACCACGAGCAGGTCGGCGGAGTCGGCCACCTCGGTGAGCACGTCCCACTCCACGCCCTCGAGGATCTCCGCCCGCAGCTGCACACCCGGGGCCTCGCCGTCCCACGCGTCGTGCACCGCCCGGCGCAGCGTGCCGTCGGCCTGCTCCCGCAGCGTGGTCTCCGGCACCGCCCACGGCGGGCCGCCGTAGCCGGAGACGGTGTCGGTCCAGGCGTGCACGACGTGCAGCTCCGCGCCGCGCAGCCGCGCCTCGGCCGCGGCGAACCGCATCGCGGCCACCGACTCCGCCGAGCCGTCGACCCCGACGAGCACCCGGCTCGCGGTGCCCTGCCGGGGCACGGCGCCGTGGGTGGACTCGTCGTCCCGGACGACGACCACCGGTCCCCGGGCGTGCTGGGCGCACTGCTGGCCGACCGAGCCGAGCAGCGCCCCGCGCAGGGGCCCCCGGCCGCGGGAGCCGACGACGAGCAGTCCGTCCTCGCCGGCGGCGTCGACCAGCTGCTGGACCGGGTGCCCGTGGCGCACCTCGGGGTGGACCGGGACGGCCTCGCTCCCGGTCGAGGCGGCGACCTCGGCGGTCTCCACCTCCATGCGGGACCGCACCTCCGCCTCGAGGTCGGCGACGTCCGGCCGGCCGAGGCCCCCGTCGTGGGCGTGCGGCGGCCGGTCCTGCGGCCAGACGGTGACCAGCCGGACCGCCGTCCCGTGCAGCCGTGCCTCCTGCAGGCCCCAGGCCAGGGCGGTGCGCGCGCCGGCCGACCCGTCGGTCCCCACCACGACCTCGCGCGGCCTCGTCGTGTCGTCCACGGTGCTCCCTCCTGTGTCCCGGTCCCGCTCCCCTACCCGCCGTCGACCCGGACCACCGGCGGCTGGGAGCATCCCCCGGGTGTGCACGGTGGTCGTGCGCTGGTCGGCGGGCCACCCGGTCCGCATCCTGGCGCTGCGCGACGAGCTGACGACCCGGGAGTTCGACGACCCGGGCCGGTGGTGGCCCGAGCTGCCCGACGTCGTCGGCGGGCGGGACCGCGTCGCCGGTGGCACCTGGGCCGCCACCGACGTCGGCACCGGCGTCACCGCGCTGGTGCTCAACCGGCCGCAGAAGCGGACCGCCGACGCGGGTGCCGCCAGCCGCGGCGTCCTCCCCCTGCTCGGGGTGGCCCACGGCGCGGACTGGCCCGCGCGGGTGCGCCTGGACGGGATGGCGAGCTTCCTGCTCGTCCTGGCGACCCCGGAGGGCCTCACCACCTCGGACTTCGACGGCGCGACGCTGACGACGACCGCGCACGGCGAGGGCACGACGATGATCACCTCGGGCGGCCCGGAGGACCGCAAGGCCGACCGCCACCTGTCCGCGTTCGCCGCCGCCGAGGTCCCGGAGGGGTGGCGCGCGCTGGTCCGCAGCGCGCCGCCCCAGGACGACCCGGGCGCGCTGGTGGTCCGCCACGAGGAGGACGGACTGGTCTTCGCGACCGTGTTCGGCGAGCTGATCGAGGCCCGCCCGGGCGCGCTGCGGCTGGAGCACAGCCGGCGCCCCTGGACCCCCGAGCCCTGGCAGGCACTCGACCTCACCGCGCCCCGGCCCCGGTGAGGACGCGCCGCTCGGTTCTTGACTCGTTCAAGAGAGGGCGGGAGGATCGGCGGCGTGCCGGACGCCGCAGACCTCGAACGCGCACTGCGCGCGGCGGGTCTGCGGGTCACCCGCCCGCGCCTGGCGGTGCTCGCCGCCGTCCACGCGCACCCGCACGTCGACACCGAGGCGCTGATCGGCGCCGCCCGCGCCCGCATGGGGGCGGTCTCGCACCAGGCGGTGTACGACGTGCTGCGCGTCCTGACCGACCGGGGTCTGGTGCGGCGCATCCAGCCGCAGGGCTCGGTCGCGCGCTACGAGGCGCGGGTCGGTGACAACCACCACCACCTGGTCTGCCGGTCCTGCGGCGCCATCACCGACGTCGACTGCGCCACCGGCGAGGCTCCGTGCCTCACCCCCTCCGGCGACGGGGGCTTCCTCGTCGACGAGGCCGAGGTCATCTACTGGGGCCGCTGCCGGTCCTGCGCGACGGCCCCGGCCACCTCTTCGCCATTCGACCGTTCCGCACCAGAGAGAGGCACACCGTGAAGGACGAGCGCAACAAGGTCGAGACCGAGAGCACCAGCGAGAGCGAGAACCCGGCGATCCCCTCGCCGACCCAGGTCACCAACCGGCGGCCGCAGAGCAACCGCGACTGGTGGCCCAACCAGGTCGACCTGTCGGTGCTGAACAAGCCCTCGAAGGACTCCGACCCGCTCGGCGAGGACTTCGACTACCGGGCGGCCGTCGCCGGGCTCGACGTCGAGGCGGTCAAGCGCGACCTCGTCGAGGTCATGCGCACCTCGCAGGACTGGTGGCCGGCCGACTGGGGCCACTACGGCCCGCTGTTCATCCGGATGTCCTGGCACGCGGCCGGCACCTACCGGATCGCCGACGGCCGGGGTGGCGGCGGGGAGGGCGGCCAGCGCTTCGCCCCGCTCAACAGCTGGCCGGACAACGCGAACCTCGACAAGGCCCGCCGCCTGCTGCTGCCGGTCAAGCAGAAGTACGGCCGCAAGCTCTCCTGGGCCGACCTGCTCGTGCTCGCCGGCAACGTCGCGCACGACGACATGGGCCTGCCGACCTTCGGCTTCGCCTTCGGCCGCGAGGACACCTGGCAGCCCAAGGAGACCTTCTGGGGACCCGAGGACACCTGGCTCGGCGACGAGCGCTACGCCGGCGACGCTCCCCTCGACCTCGACGAGGGCCCGCTCGCGAACGTGACCATGGGGCTCATCTACGTCAACCCCGAGGGTCCCAAGGGCCAGCCCGACCCGCTCGCCTCCGCGCACGACATCAAGGTCACCTTCCGCCGGATGGGCATGACCGACGAGGAGACCGTCGCCCTGATCGGTGGCGGCCACACCTTCGGCAAGACCCACGGCGCGGGCAACCCCGAGCTGGTCGGCCCGGAGCCCGAGGGCTGCCCGGTGCACGGCAACGGCCTGGGCTGGATCAGCCAGCACGGCACCGGCAAGGGCGCCGACACCATCACCAGCGGTCTCGAGGGCGCCTGGACCCCGACGCCGACCACGTGGGACAACTCCTACTGGGACACGCTGTTCGGCTTCGACTGGGAGCTCGTCGAGAGCCCGGCCGGCGCCAAGCAGTGGCAGCCGAGCAACCCCGAGGCGCAGGAGCTCGTCCCCGACGCGCACATCGAGGACAAGAAGAACCCGCCGATGATGTCCACGGCCGACATGGCGCTCAAGGTCGACCCCGAGCTGCGCGTGTACGCCGAGCGCTTCCGGAACGACCCGGAGTACTTCGCCGACCAGTACGCCCGGGCCTGGTTCAAGCTGCTGCACCGCGACATGGGCCCGAAGACCCGCTACCTCGGTCCCGACGTGCCCGCCGAGGACCTCATCTGGCAGGACCCGGTCCCCGCCGTCGACCACGAGCTGGTCGGCGAGGCGGAGATCGCGGACCTCAAGCAGCGCCTGCTCTCCTCCGGCCTGACCGTGTCGCAGCTGGTGCACACCGCGTGGTCGGCCGCGGCCTCCTACCGCGGCACCGACAAGCGCGGCGGGGTCAACGGCGCCCGGCTGCGGCTCGAGCCGCAGATCGGCTGGGCGGTCAACGCGGGCGTCCGCGACGTCCTGCCGGTGCTCGAGCGGGTCAAGGAGGAGTTCGAGCAGCAGACCGGCACGCGGGTCTCGCTGGCCGACCTGATCGTCCTCGGCGGCTCCGCGGCGGTGGAGAAGGCCGCGGCCGACGCCGGCGTCGAGGTGACCGTGCCGTTCCACCCGGGCCGCACCGACGCCTCCCAGGAGCAGACCGACGTCGACAACTTCCGCTGGCTCGAGCCGCGGGCCGACGGCTTCCGCAACTGGATCGCGCCGGGCAGCAAGCTCCAGCCGGAGACGCTGCTGGTCGACCGCGCCTACATGCTCGAGCTGACCGCCAAGGAGATGACCCTCCTGGTCGGCGGCCTGCGGGTGCTCGGCGCCAACACCGGCGGCACGACGCACGGCGTCTTCACCGACCGGCCCGGCGTGCTGAGCCAGGACTTCTTCCGCAACCTGCTCGACCTGGGCATCTCGTGGCGCACCTCGGTCGACACCGAGGGCGTCTACGAGGGGCTGGACGCCGACGGGAACGTCGTGCGCACGGCGACCGCGGCCGACCTCGTGTTCAACTCGAACTCGATCCTGCGGGGCATCGTCGAGGTCTACTCGGCCGACGACGCCCAGGAGCAGTTCGTGCGGGACTTCGTCGCCGCTTGGGTGAAGGTGATGGAGCTCGACCGCTTCGACCTGCGGTAGGCACTGCCCTCCGGATGCCCCGGCCCGCACCGCGCGGGCCGGGGCATCCGGCGCTGTCCCCGCCGACGACCAGCCGGCCCTCGCTGCCCGGCCGGGACCCGGTTGGCCAGCCGCCGGGTGAGGCCGTCGTAGCTGTCGAGCGTGCCGGTGACGTGCCCGCCGTCGTGCAGGTACACCGCCACGCCCACCGGCCGACCGCTGCCGCTCCAGGAAGGCGGCAGCCTGCGGGTGCAGGGGCATGCCCCTGCACCCGGGCGGTGCACCGGTCGCTCAGCGGTAGGCGCGGAAGAACCGCCGCATGTCCTCCGCCACGAGCTCCGGCACCTCCCACTCGAGGAAGTGCCCGCCGTGCGGCAGGTCGGTCCAGGAGGCCACGTTCCACTGCCGCTCGGCCCACTCCCGCGGCGTGGGGAACATGTCGGCGCCGGACATCGCCATGCCCGTGGGCACCTCCACCCGGCCCCAGCCGGCCGACGGGCCGCGCACGGTCTCGTAGTACAGCCGCATGGACGAGCCGATGGTCTGCGTCGCCCAGTAGACCGTGAGGTTGGTCAGCAGGTCGGCGCGGTCGTAGACGGAGTCGAGGTCGCCGCCGCAGTCGCTCCAGGTGCGGAACTTCTCCAGCACCCACGCGGCCAGTCCGGCGGGTGAGTCGTTGAGCGCGTGCGCGAGGGTCTGCGGCTTCGACGAGTGCTCCATCGCGTAGGCCATCTCGTTCTGGTTCCATTCCTGCGCCCGGGCGACGAACTCGCGCTCGGCGTCGCTGAGGTCCTCGGGCACCCAGCCGAGGTAGGGGTTGGTGCCCGACACGTGCAGGGCGACGAGCCGGTCCGGGGCGGTCAGGGCCAGCTCGCGCAGCACGCCGGCGCCCAGGTCGCTGCCGCGCCCGGCGAAGCGTGGGTAGCCGAGCTCCTCCATGACCCGGACGACAATCCCGGCGATGCGGCCGACGCCCATCCCCCGCTCGGCCGGCCGGTCGCTCAACCCGTAGCCCGGCAGGGACAGCGCCACGACGTCGAAGGCGTCCCCCGGCTCGCCGCCGTGCTCGTCGGGACGGGTCAGCATCGGCACGATCGGCAGCATCTGCACGAACGAGCTCGGCCAGCCGTGCAGCAGCACGACCGGCAGCGGCTCCCCCGCGCCGCGCCGGGGGGCCCGCTCGTGGACGACGTGGACCCCGAGGCCGTCGACGTCGACGCGGAAGTGCGAGACCGCGGCCAGCCGCTCCTGCTGCCGTGCCCAGTCGAAGTCGTGCAGCCACGTGTCGACGAACGACCGCAGCACGTCGGTGTCCATGCCGTAGTCCCAGCCCGCGCCGGGGATGGCGTCGGGCCAGCGGGTGGCGCGCAGCCGGGCGCGCAGGTCCTCCAGGACGGCGGGGTCGACGGTCGGGGTGAACGGGGTGACGGTCATGCGCTCCTCCCGGGGGCGTCGGGGCGGGACGGGTCCGCCTGACTGCTTCCGGTGGTGAGGTGCCGGCGGATGCGGGGTCGGCCGGAGCGGCCGGACCGCGATCGGGCCCGCCCCCGGCCAGGGGGCGGGCCCGACGCTCCAGGGACTAGCGGGACCTGCCGCTGTTGCCCACGGTGTACCGCGTCTGCGACTGCGGGTTGAGCGTGCCGGTCCTGTCCGACCCCGCACCGGCGATGGCCGGGTCGTTGAGCTTCAGGACGTCGAAGCCCTGCTGGATGTCGCTGCTGTAGACGAGGCCGTCGTAGAAGTACGCCGACCACGACCCGCCGAGCACCAGCTGGTCCGCACTGACCGGGCCACGGTCGAACCAGGCGATCTCACGCGGGTTCGCCGAGTCGGTGAAGTCCCACACCGAGATCCCGCCCTGGTACCAGGCCTGCACCATGATGTCGCGCCCCTGGGTGTTGGGGATCAGCGAGCCGTTGTGCGCGACGCAGTTCTCCTCGTTGGTCTGGGTCCGCGGGATCTTGAAGTACGACCGCTTCACCAGCTGCCCGTCGACGATGTCGTAGACGGCGTTGGCGCCGAGCTCGTCGCCGATGGTCGGGTTGCAGGTGGGGGCGCCGCCGCCGCCGAGCTCGTCGGTGAAGACGACCTTGGTGGCGTCGTTGTCGAAGGTCGCCGAGTGCCAGAAGGTGAAGTTCTCGTCGGTCACCGAGGACGTCACCTGCGGGTTCAGCGGGTCGCTGATGTCCATCAGCACGCCCTGGCCCATGCACGCGCCGGCGGCGATGCCCTTCTCGGGGTAGGCGGTGATGTCGTGGCACCCGCTGGTCGCGCTCCGCACCCGACCGGTGGGGAAGGCCTCGTCCGGCGCGGTGGTGGCCCCGGCGAAACCGCCGTCGGGGAACAGCACGGGCTCGGCGACGACCGCGGCCGACGCCGGGTCGGCGTCCGGGACGGCGACGATGCTGATCTTGTCGTGCGGGGTCTGGCAGTCCTTCTGAGCGGCACTGGGACCGTAGGAGGAGACGTACACCAGCATGCGGCCGTGGGCGGGGTCGGGGACCAGCGTGTTGGTGTGCGAGCCGCAGTCGGTCTCGACGCTGGTCAGCAGCTGGGGGTTCGACTTGTCGGCGATGCTCCAGACCCGGATGCCCTCCCAGTAGTCGGCGGTCGGGTCGGAGGTGGCCGGGCGGGTGAGCGCCGGGGCGTCGCAGTCGTCGCTGACGCGACGGGAGTCGGTCGAGGTGATGACGATGTCGCCGTAGACGGAGACGTCGTTCTGCGCGCCGAGGCAGGCCGCCTGACCGACGAGCGTCGGGCTGCCGGGCCGGCGCACGTCCCAGACGGAGAAGCCGTTGTAGTTGCCCTGGATCGCGTAGCCGTCGACGAAGGCCAGGTCGGAGTTGTAGGCGTCCTGTCCGGCGGCGATGCCGCTCTTCGGCGTGCTGCTGATCAGGCGCAGGTTCGGTGAGCTCGCCATCTGACCGGGCGTGGCCAGCGGCGCGCCGGAGTCGTCGAACTCGGCGATCTGGGAGTCGGTGAAGCACTCCGACTCGTCGACCTCCTCGCTGTCCTTGGACACGCAGTGGTCCGGGTGGGCCGTGGCGGGCGGCGCCACCAGCAGGCCGGCCGCCAGCCCCCCGGCGGCGGCCAGTCCCACGATCACGGACCGGCGGCGGGTCGTTGACCTCACGTACTGCTCCTCTCCGCGCCCCCCACGTGTCCCCCGTGGACCCGTCTGGAGGCGGCCGGACGGTATGCAGTTATCAACCCGTTACGGAAGGCCCACGCGGCGTGTCGCAACGCCGGGTTCCGTGTCGCTGGAGTCCCTCCAGACCGGCCGCCGGTGCCGTGGAGCCCGGTCGGCCGTCACCGCCGTCCCTCGCTCCTCGCCTCGATCCCCTCGGCCTCGGCCGCCAGGTAGCGATCGGTGAGGCGGCGGTAGAACCGTCCCACCACCGCGCCCACGGGCCCGGCCTGCTCGACCGACAGACTCACGCGGCTGCCGCCGGCACCGAGGTCCTCCACCCCGCTGCATCACGCGGACCGTGAGGTCCCGTCGTGGCCCCCGCCGGCCCGCTCCGGCGGTGCCGGGAGACGGTGACGCCGGGGTGACGACCTGGTGACGGGGCAGCGCCTAGCGTGCTCGCGCCCGGTGGAGCGGGTCCCCGCAGCGGTGGGGCGAGCCGTGACCACCGGGCCGTGACCACGTCGGCCGCCGTCGCCACGACGGTCAGGAGGGAGTCCAGGTGTCCGAGGACAGGAGCTTCTTTGCCGGACTCGGTTCAGGACTGGAGGGGGTCGAGGTCGAGGAGGTGTACGACGCCGTGGCGGACCCCACCGTCGCGAAGCGCATCGCCGACACCGACAACCCGTTCCACATCGAGGTCCGGTTCCTCGGCGGCCTGACGGAAGAGCAGAAGCAGGCGTTCAGGACGGCCGCGGACAGGTGGGCCGAGGTCATCGTCGGCGACCTTGAGGACGTCCGGCTACCGGACGGCACGGTGGTCGACGACGTCCGCATCGACGCTGCGGGGGTGTCCATCGACGGCCCCGGCCGGGTCCTCGGCCGGGCCGGACCCCGCCTCCTGCGGCCGGCCGGCAGCACGCACGAGTTCCTCCCGATCACCGGCATCATGGAGTTCGACGTCGCCGACATCCCCACCATGATCGCGCAGGACCTGTGGAACACCGTGATCATGCACGAGATGGGCCACGTCATCGGCATGCTCGACTTCGTCTGGAGCGCGAAGGGCTTCGTGGCCAACCGCAACACCCCGCAGTGGTCGTTCACCGGGCCGACCGCCATGGAGGAGTTCGGCAGACTGCAGGACCCGTGCGCCAACGCCACGATGGCCCAGCTCGCCGGCCTCCGGTCGGCGGCCGCGGACGGCGCGGACGGCGGCGTCCCCGTCCCGATCGAGGACGACTTCGGTCCCGGCACCATCGGCAGCCACTGGCGGGAGAGCGTCTTCGGCGCCGAGATGATGACCGGCTTCGTCAACCAGGGCGCGAACCCGCTCAGCAGGGTGACCGGCGGCGCGCTCGAGGACCTCGGCTACCAGGTGGACCTCGACGCCTGTGACGACTACAGCCTCCCGTCCGCCACGACCCTGGCCGTGATGGGCGTGCTCACGGCCGGGCGGATGCACGAGGTCATCGGCGAGATCGGCGGCACCGGTGGGTACGTCGAGCACCCGACACCCGAGGTCGCCCCGGACTCGGTGTTGACCGACCGGGGGTGAGGGCCGGTGCAGCCGCCCGGCGAGGAGGACTGGAGGTGGATCGACGAGCACGTCGAGCACCCCACTCCCGAGGTCGCCGGTGACGAGGTCCGCATCGTCGGACACGAGGAGCGCACCCTCCCCGGCGCGGACGCGGCCGCCGGGGAGGAGAGGCGGAGGGAGCCATCCCGGACGGATCCGGACCGGCCGGCGGAGACGCAGCAGGAGGACCGCTGAGACCGGGCGCGGACGGGCCTCCTCCGCCGTCCCGCGCTGACGATGCGGTCCCGCGGCAAGAGGAGCGACGATGGGCCCACTGACCGACGCGGTCGTGTACTCCGACATCGGCGGCACACTGGCCTCGGTCACGCTGTCCGCCGACGGGGAACGGATCGAGGAACTCGCCGTCTACCCGTACGTGCGCGGGGTGCTCGCCGAGCTCCGGCAGCGCGGCGCCCGTCTGGGCGTCCTCTCGGATCCCGGCCCGCTCCCCACGGACGAGCTCGACCGGGCGCTCGAGGACGCCGGCCTCTGGAGCGCCCTCGAGCCCGAGCTGGTCCTCCACGGGTCGAAGGACTCACCCCGCGTGTTCCAGCAGGCCCTGGAGCGCGCGGGCACCGCGGACCGCGTCCTCTTCGTCGGGGAGGACCCGGACGAGCGCGCTCAGGCCCTGCGGGCCGGGTTGCTGGTCGCCCCGCACCCCCTGTTGGCGACGGCGGTGCTCGACGACCGGGCGCACCTGCGCTACGTGCGGGTCACGGTCCCGCCGGACCACGCCCGCGAGGACTGGCGGAGCGCGCTCCGCGACCTGCCGCTGGTGCCCGTGCACGTCACCGGCCGCGACGGCACCACGGTGTACGCGATCGGCACGACGACGGCCGCCGCGCGGCTCGACGACCTGGGTTTCCGGGTCGACCGCCTCGGGGTCGAGGACGAGCCGCTCACGACGGAGCTGTACCTGCTGCGTGACGACCGCCAGGTCGACAGCGGTTTCCTGGCCCTCGACGGCAACTCGAGGGACTTCTTCCGGACGGGGGCCGCGGCCCGCGCCGTCCTCACCTCCACCGACGACGGCCTCGTCGTCGCCGTACCGGCGGGCCGGTCCGTGGAGGCACTGCACTTCGACGGCACCCGGCACGGGCACAACCTGAAGCTGGCACCGACCGCCCCGGCGACCGGGTGGGCCGACGACCGCGCCGGAGCGGCGGAGGTCGGCTCCGCCCCACCGACCGTCACCCCCGAGGAGAGGGAGGTCCTGGACGCCAGGATCGGGCCGCAGGCACTCACCGAGCACCTGGCGCGGTACACCGGGGCCACGCCGGTCTCCCCGGCCGGTGACGTCATCACCAGCAGGCACATCCACCACCGGCACAACGCGCTGGCCGTGTCGACGCTCGTCGCGGACCTCGCGCGGATCGGGTGCGGGCGCTTCGTCGTCCGTCGGCACCGCTTCGCGCACGAGGGTCGTCGACTGGAGAACGTCGAGGCCGAGTTCCCAGGGAACGGGCTGGACGGGGTCGTGCTGGTGACGGCGCACATGGACTCCACCGGCGCCCTGCACCGGGGATACGACCCCGCGACCGATCCCGCTCCGGGAGCCGACGACGACGGCAGCGGGGTCGCCGGGGTGCTCGCCACGGCGGACGCGTTCCAGGCGCTGGACGCGACCCTGAGCGTGCCCCGCCGGACCGTACGGTTCGTCCTCTTCAACGCCGAGGAGCACGGCCTCGTCGGGAGCCTGGCCTACGCCCGCGACCAGGCGCTCCTCGGGACCCCCGTCGTCGGCGTCTTCCAGCTGGACATGATCGGCTGGGACGTGCTGCCCGACCCCACCTTCGAGCTGCACGCCGGCTTCAGCGACTCCGCCACGATCGAGCGGCGGTCGCTGGCCCTCGCGCGGAGGATCGCCGCACTCGTCCCGCAGGTGTCCCCCTCGCTGCCGCCTCCGCAGCTGTACCCGCCCACCGGGGACACCGACCCGGCGGAGGCCCGCAGCGACCACTACAGCTTCCAGCTCAACGGTTACACCGCGTGCCTGGTCTCGGAGGACCTCTTCGCCGGACCCGGGCCCGGCGCGCCGCCGGCCGAGATGAACCCCCGCTACCACACGCCCGCGGACGCCTCCGTCAACGCCGGGTACGCGGCGGACATCACCCGCCTGGTGGCGGCCGCTGCCTGGTTCACCGCCACGCACTGAGCCGGGGTGTCATGGGGCACCGGGTCGAGGGCACGCTGCTGGTGTCCGGCCCCAGGCGCGGCGCCGGGCGGGGAGCAGGCCGGCGAGAGGCAGGTGGTGGGTCGTGGCGGTGCTGAGCATCGCGCTCGAGGAGGGGTTCGAGGGTGACTCCGTCGTGGTCGAGGTGGACGGCCGCAGGGTCCTCGAGCAGGAGGAGGTCCGGACCCGCGTGCAGATCGGGTTGGCCGACACGGTGGAGGTGCCGGCCGACGACGGGGTCGACGTCGACGTCGAGGTGCGTCTGACGTCGCGCCCGGCCGTCGGCCGGCTGCGGGCCCACGTCGCCGACCGGCTGTACGTCGGGGTCTCCGTCCACGGCGACGCCGTGGTGTTCCGGACCTCGCCGACGCCGTTCGGCTACGTCTGATCCCCGGTCACCCCACCGTGGTCTGCGAGTACCGGTCCCGCTTGCGTGCCAGCTCCTCGAGGACCGACGAGAGGACCCTCCGCCGGCCCACCACGCGGCGCGACAGGGTGTCGTGGGCCGCGCCCATCAGCCGACCGGCGACCTCCGGGTCGTCGGAGGTGCTCAACCGCTGCGAGGCCGTCTCGGCCTCCTGCGCGAAGCGGATGTGGCCGAGCGTCACGGCCGCCTCGTCGGCGCGGTCCACCAGGGCGTGCTCCAACAGCCGCCGGGCCTGCTCCGGCCGTGCCCTCCGGACGTCGACGGCCAGGCCCGCCGGGGAGTCCGAGCGTGCGGTCGCCAGCTTGTAGTCCGCTGCCGCGGGCAGGCCGAGGGCGAGCGCCGCGTGGACGGCGACCCGCCGGTCACCCAGGCGGTCGACCACCTCGGAGAGGGTGTCGTTGGCCTGCTCGAGCACCGCGGTGCCGCCGAAGGTCAGGGACCTGGCGACGTCCTCGGTGAAGACGTCCGGGGCGAGGGCCTCCTCCTCCCGGCTGTCCGGGGCCGCCACCCGCAGGGTCAGCGGCTCGGACACGACGTCCTCCTCGCCGTGGCGGAGGGCCGCCTGCACCCGGTAGGTGCCCGGCTCGGCGATCGCCTGGCCCTCGATGCCGGCCGAGACCAGCAGCGAGGAGTAGAGCGACTCGCCCGGTGCGAGCACCACGGTCTCCGGGGAGCGGCAGTAGCGCGCGAACGGGACGTGGCGGCGGGCCGGCCCGCGCGGCGGCTGGACGACCAGCGTCATGTCGTCGACGGAGTCCAGCACGTGGGCGTCCACCAGCTGCGGGCTCCCGGAGGTGTTGGTCAGCTTGGCCTCCACGACCACCGGCTCGAGGAACTGGTAGACGGGGCGCTCCCGGTTGACCCGCAGCTGCAGCCGGAGAGCCGGCTCGAGGGACACCTGGGCCTCGCCGAACCCGTGGTGGTCGAACCACGCGGCGTCGCCCATCCGGACGAAGCGCTCGGGGGCGTGCCGCAGGAACAGCAGCTCCGGGTTGCTGAACCGGAAGGCGAAGTCCGCGAAGAACGCCGTCTGCCCACCGGCGACCCGGAACGGGTAGTTCATGAAGCTGCGGGCCTCCGGTTCGTCGGGGAGACCGGGCACCCACGGCGTCCCGAGGGACTTCTGCCACGAGTGGGCCAGGTTGAAGGCGTGGCCCATCTCGTGGCAGGCCGTCCAGAAGACCATCCGCCGGACCCAGGCCTGCGGGTTGGCGTCGCCCGCAGGCGCCTGGGAGATGAACGAGTCGTTGAAGATCGCGGTGCCCTGGCGGTGGTTCGGGCCGATGTCGTCGAACATGATGCCGCCGAGGCTGGTCCCCTGTTCGTGCAGCGAGGCGAAGAAGACCCACATGGCCCACTGGGCGCTCGACGAGAAGCGCGACCAGAACACCTGCATGGCGTCGTGCATCTCCGCGTCGCTCCAGCGGGCGTCGGACCCGGCACCGGTGAGCGGCACGGTCCCGCCGGGGGACTCCGTGGCGTCGAAGCCGGCGCGCTGGAAGACGGTCCGGATGGTGAGCTGTTCGCACGGCAGCGACCCGGGCCGGTTCGGGTGGGCGCAGGTGTTGATGCTGGTCGTCGCCGACTCCCCGGTCGCGGCGTCGAACTCGAAGTCGACCGTGTGGAAGTACCGCGACGAGTACCGGTAACGGCGGGTGCGGCGCAGGCCCCCCGGGGCCTCGAACCTCGCCGTCGCCCGCATGTCGCCCGGGTCGCCGTGGCCGCCGACGTGGACGGTCACGGTCGTGTACGGGAAGGCCGAGGTGGCGCCGTCCTTGTAGTGGATGGGGCCACGCCACCGGTGGGGACCCATCGGCGTGAGCGCGGCGATCCAGTGCACCCGGTCCAGGCCGAGGCCGGCAACTCCACTGGCCACCTGCTGGGCGTGGGGGCCGTCGACGTCGAGGCGCAGCTCCTCACGCCCGGCCTGTGAGACCAGGAGCACCGGCGCCACGCGAGCCGTCCCGTCCAGGGCCCCGTCCACCGCGCCGTCCAGGAACGGGACGCCGTCGGCCGCCTCGCGGACGTCGACGGAGACGTCCTCGGAGTCCTTCGGATGGGCCGTGTACAGGCCACTGACCTGTTTCTGCTGTGGCTCCTGCCCGCTCTGGAAACGGATCTCGGGCAGCCCCTCGACGCTGACGTCGGTCGTCGAGGCAGCATCCGGCTTGACGATCATGTCGCTCTCCTCCGAGGTGGGCGCAGTGCAGGCCGAGCCTCTCCAGGGGGGCGTCACCGATGCGTCATCGGGGCGTCACCCCGGGCGGTGCCGCGTGGTCCTCGGTCCCGACCGGACATCCGCCTCGGGACCCGCATCGCACTGTGCAGTCACTCACGAGCTGTGGTGATGCGGCAGTGACGCCGCGGTGACGACCTGTGGGAACCCTTGCTCCCCAGGGTGCTGATCGGCCTCGCCGAACCGGCCTCTCCGTCGGCAGGGAGCGTCATCTGCGTGGAGCAGGGGCGCTCAGCACCGTCTTCCCGACGTGCCGGGCGCCATCGCCCCACCGACTCCCACCCACTGCACCTCGAGGAGAGCCGTCATGACGGAGACCGGGACCGCTCGCCCGCGCCGGACCTGCGCGACCATGCCGCACCACTTCCACCTCGCCGACACCGATCCGGTGTACCGAGAGAACAGACGTGCCATCGAGACCGACACGAGAGCGGCTCGGGTGGCGATGCGCACGGGCGTCATCCGCATCCCCGTGGTGGTCCACGTCGTCCACCACACGGAGACGGAGAACATCGACCAGAGCCAGATCGACAGCCAGATCGCCGCCCTCAACCGCGACTACCGCCTGCTCAACCCGGACAAGGGCCAGATCCCAGCGCCGTTCGGCGTCTTCGCCGCAGATGCACTCGTGGAGTTCGCACTGGCAGTACGGGACCCACAGGGCAACCCCACGTCGGGGATCACGCGCACGTGGACCTCGAAGGGAGCCTTCCCGTTCGACCCGTTCGATCCGCTGGCGACCGAGAAGCTGGACGCGATGATCAAGTTCGACCAGTTCGGCAAGGCCGCATGGCCCCGCGACTCCTATCTGAACGTCTGGACCTGCACCATCGGCGGTGGGCTGCTCGGGTACGCACAGTTCCCCGGCGGCCCCGCTGCGACGGACGGCGTGGTGATCAACAACGCGGCATTCGGCTCCGGTGGCACCGCCGAGGCGCCCTACGACCTGGGCCGGACCGGAGTGCACGAGGTGGGACACTGGCTGAACCTGTTGCACATCTGGGGGGACGACGGCGGCGGCTGCAGTGGCTCCGACAACGTGGACGACACCCCCAACCAAGCCGACTCCAATGGGTCCGAGGTCCGGCTGTCCGACTTCCCGCACATCACCTGCGACAACGGGCCGAACGGCGACATGTTCATGAACTACATGGACTACGTCGACGACGACACGATGCTCATGTTCACCAAGGGCCAGGTCCGGCGGATGAACGCGACCCTGGCGGGTCCCCGGGCGCCGCTCGCGAACTCGACCGGACTGACCCCCGTGGCCACCCCTCGGCTCGAGACCAGCAGCGACGCCGGCACCCGTTCGGCCGTCAGCGACGAGCGGGGCACCCGTCCGACCCTGGAGTTCGACGGGGTCTCATGGGTCCGCGTCGACTAGGATGACATCCGCTCCGAGCGGGGGGTTCACGTTGGGCGGACCGGTCGACACCCGTCTCCTGTGCCAGTCGTGGCTCCGTTCGCGGCAGGAGGACTCCGACACCGAAGAGGTCTACCGGCCGGCCGGGTTCGACTTCCCGCGGCGAGAGCGCAGTCGAGCGGGGTACCGGTTCGAGGCGGACGGCACGGTCAGGCGCGTGGGCATCGGGGCCGCGGACGTTCCCGAGGTCACGACCGGGGTGTGGCAGGTCGATGAGGAGAACCCGCATCGGGTACGCGTCGTCGTCGGCGGCTCGCCGCAGGTGCTGGAGATCACCGACCTCACCCCGGATCGTCTCGCCGTCCGACGTCCCTCGTCGATGGACTCCGGGTGAGGGCCGGACAGCTCGTGGCGCGACCGGTCACGGAAGCGTGTCGAGCTCAGCGGCGATGAATGCGACGTTCATCCGCAGGATCTCGAGCGCGAGATCGAAGGAGATGGTGTCGATGCGATCTCTCTCGGAGTGTTCGCGCTCGTTCGCCTGGTCGGCGCCTTCGATCGTGAGCACAGCCGGGAGGTCCGCCTCGATGAAGGGCAGGTGGTCGCTCCCCCAGGGGCTCAGCGACATCTCGACGACCAGCCCCGTGTAGGTGGCGGCCGCCAGCGCCAGGCCGTCGATGACGGCCTGCGAGACGGCGGCGCCCTCGAGCAGAACGCTGGTGGGTGTTCGGTTCAGACACCCGATCATGTCCATGTTCACGACGGCGCGGAGTCGAGCCCGCTCGGCGGTGTCGAGCCCGGAGACGTAGTGGCGGCTGCCGAGGAGACCCTGCTCCTCGCCTCCGAACACGATGAACCGCAGGTCCTCGGCGGCCGGGTGGTCGCGCAGCGAGCGGGCCAACTGCAACACGCCCGCGCTGCCCGAGGCGTTGTCGTCCGCTCCGGGGGCGGGCACGTCCGGCCCTCCCCCGGCGTCGTGGTTGACCGAGTCGAGATGGGCGGTGGCCACCACCAGCCCCCTGCTGCCCGATCGCCGTCCTGGGCGGTCAGCGATGACGTTCAGGCTGGCGCGTCCGTCGACGGTGATCGCCTGCGTCCACACCCCGTATCCCATGTCCTCGAGCTGACGGCCGACCCAGGCAGCCGCCTCGCGGAAGGAGCCGGACGTCGAGTGCCGGGTCGGGTAGGAGGCGAGGTGCGCCACGTCAGCCTCGTACGGAGCGCGGCTGACGCCGTCCACGAGCGCCTGGATCCAGGGGACGGGGGTACCCCGGCCTCGGCCGCTCGGCGACGAGGTGAAGACGACCTGTCGGTCGGCGAGGGATCGAACGACGAAGCGGGTTCCGCTCCCGTCGTGGAGGGCGGACTCGCGCGAGGGGTCGACGGCGACGACCAGGAACCTCCCGTGGTCCAGGAGCACGGGCACGTCGGGGTGCGCCTTCTGGAACGAGCGGCCGCACTGGATCACCAGGCGCAGATGGTCTCGTGGCACCTCCTGTGCTCGCCGTGGCGTCGTGCCGGCGTGGCGTCTCCCGCCGGTCGGGTCCGGTGGATCGACGAGGAAGACGTCGTCGCCGAACCTGGCCCAGCTGTGGGCGTCACCGCCGTCGACGTCGACGGCCCTCCATGGCGCGATCCCGGTGACGACGGGACGCGGCGAGGACGCGAAACCGTGCACGAGGGGGATCAGATCGGTGAGCGTCGTGATGTCACCCGACGCGCCTGGGGCGGTGGCGAGGTGCACGGCACGCATGCCGAGTGACCGGGCCGTCAGCACGTGGTCCTCGTTCTCGGTGACGAACAACGCGGACCCGAAGGACAGGCCGGGGCTGAACTTGTCCAGCGCCGCTCGGAACACGCGCGGGTCCGGCTTGTGCACCCCGACCTCGGTGGAGAGGGTGACTCCCACCTCCACGGGCTCGAAGAAGTCCCGGATGTGGAGTTGGTCCAGGATGGCCAGGTAGCGCCGCCGGATGGCCGGGATCTCGGCGGGGCTGCGCGGCATGTCGAAGTCGGACACCAGCCCCCTCCTCACCGGCTGGTGCTCCTCGTCCCGGATCCGGCCGATGGCCGTCAGGGTCTCGACGGCGCCGGGGAGCAACGTGTTCTCGTGCTCGAGGGTGTCTCCCAGGTCGAACAGGACCACCTTCATGGCGGATCCTCCCCATCTTCGCCGGCACCACGCCCGGAGTGCTGCGCGGGGCAGTCGGGTCGTTCAGCGGCGTACCGGCGGATCGGGCGCGAACGTGAGCTCCTCGGGCAGGTGCACCAGTCGGATCCCCTCGGCGGTCAGGTCGTAGAGGTCGTGCAGGTTGCCGAGTTCTCCGGTGGGCAGCAGGACCCGGTCGTCGCGGTCGATCGGGTCGGCACGCAGCCAGGTGTCGAAGGACGTGAGGTCACGGTGACCGGCCTTGAAGTACCTCACCAGTCGCCGGTACAGCTTCGGGAACATGATCAGTGTGGACAGATCTGCCACGCCGAGCGGATCGACACGGGTGGTGGTGGTGAGGTCCTCCCCGGGCCAGAGCCCGACACCGTCGGCGCGGGCGGTCGTGGTGAGCTGGCGCATCCGGTGGATCACGTCCAGGGGCGTGGTGGCGTACAGCTCGGCGTAGGCCAGGCCGGCGCGCACGAGTTCGGCGTTGACGCTCGACTCGAGGAGTTCGTCGTCGACGAAGGCGCGATCGCCGTCACCGACGCCCTCGAGCCCCGGCAGGGCCGGTTCGCCGGTGTAGACCAGGCCGAGGACGCGTCCGTTGCTCTCGACTCCGATGGCCAGCAGGAAGCCGCGGAGCGGGTGGTGCTCGGCGGTTCTGACCTTGTTCGGCCGGTCCGCCCAGAACGTCACCTCACCGAAACCGATGGTCTGCAGCATGTGGTCGCGCGCTGCCTCAGCGAACTCCAGATCCTGGTGCTGGTTCTCGAAGTGGATCTCCAGGGTGTCGATGCCCTCGAACCGGGTGCTGTACGTCCCCAGGTGGCGTCGATCCGGTCCGACGGCGCCGAATCGAGGTAGGCCGCGGACCAGGTCGTCGTTGTCCGGCAGGAAGTTGACCGTGTCGCCGTCCGGTTCCGGTCCGTTGCGGGGGAGATCCGGGTAACGGATGTAGAAGTCGCCCAGGACCAGCGTGTAGCGCGGCGCTGCCATCGAAGCCCCTCCCCTGCGTCCATCGACGCCGTTCCCGAGATCCATGGCCTCGTCGACGATCCCGACCCCTCTCGTGGTGGCGCGTTGGAGGTCCCGCGGCTCCTGGAACCGGTGCGCATGGACGAGGGCAGGCGTCCGCATCGCTGACGTGCACGAGCCGGCGGCAGGCGGGTCACCCGGCGGCGCGGTGCGACTGCACCCACGCTGCGAGGCCGGGGTTGCGGGGACGGTACGGCGGATCGGCGTCATCCCAGCGGCGCAGGACGCTGCGGTCGAGCGTCTCCTCGACCGTCTTGCCGACCGGTCGCAGGAGCGGCTCGTTCAGCGGCCACAGGCGGGCGAGGCGGCCGAGGGCCGTCTTCTGGAAGTCGTGGATCGGCCCGTTCCACTCGGTTCCCCTGAGCGGGGCGTCCGGCGGATCGACGACGAGCCCTGCCGCGACCGCCCGCTCGACGATCCACTCGCGGGCCAGCAGCGACAGCGGGTTCTCGGTGGCGGGCGTGAAACTCCCGCCGCCACCGATGTTGCCGTGTGCCCCGACGAACCAGCGCTGCTCGACCTCGGTCCGGTGGCCCGGGACGGGTTTCGGCACATCGGTCCACAGCGTCGGCTCGAACTGCCTGCGGTGCTCGTCGACGGCGACGGCGTGACAGGCGACGTCGACCAGCCCGCTGAGGTTCGTGTCGTGGAACTGGTACTTGCGGCGGGTGAGGAAACGTCCCAGGCCGGCGGGGATCCCGAGGCTGCCGACCGTGTCGAAGACCCCGATGAAGCGGATGCGCACGAGCCGTGAGCGCTGCAGGACGAGTCGATCCTCGGCCGTGCGCGCCGGCTGCTCACCGGTCTGCATCTCCCGCAGACCGGGCGTCTTCCTGTTGCGATAGCGCTCGAAGACCCTCTCGGCGGACAGGTCATCGGGGTCCAGCAGCCCGCACTTGGCGATCATCCCCGCCAGGCTCCGCGCGGTGAACGCCCCGCGGCTGTAGCCGATCAGGAAGATGCGGTCGTCGTCGGAGCGGTGGTGCCGCGCGACGTGGCCGTAGGCCCGGCGGATGACCTTCTCCAGGCCGTGGCCGAACAGGCCACCCCGGATCCGGTCCAAGCGGCCGGTGCCGACCCCCTCGAGGTAACAGCGCTCCTGCGCCAGGCCGGCCGCGTCGGGGGGCACCCGCCCGTGGATCTGCCCGACGTTGGTGTTGGTGTTGGTGTCGCTCCACGTGCCGTCGAGCAGCACGGGGATGTTGATGCCGCGGCGTCCTCCCCGGCTCGCCGTCCCTCGTGCGTCCGCGTTCGTCACGGTCATCCCCCTCGGACCGGGGTCGTCACCCGACATGGCCGTCGGCGTCCACCCGATCGTCGCGGTGCGGCGTCACGTCGGCGTCACCGCGCCGTGAAGGGTCTGCCAGCGACCACCCCGCATGCCCACGGTGACGACCCGCGTCGGCGATCGGTCTGGTGCCACGACGCCCTGGAGCGCCACCGGCCGGCCGGACGCCGGATCCAGGCCTGTCCCGAGCCGGACGTCACCACCACGGGGGCCGCTGTCCGGCGCCGCCTCGGTCACGGTCACGGTCGCCGGGCTCGACGCAGTTGGGCGGCGAACGCCCCCGGATCGGCCCTCGTCACCCGGTGTACGGCCGAGACGATCCGAGCCACGTCCAGCCGCTCGACCTCCCCTCCGGTCTCGATCGGGAGCGTGCCCAGCACCTCGCTGCCGTAGCCGAACTCGATGCGGCCGATCAACGGCACGTCGGTCGGGAAGTAGGCACGCAGCGACGTCCCGTCGTCCGACACCTCCGTCATCAGCGCCCCCGTGGACGACTGCCCGTCGCTCAGCCGGACGAAGGGCACCACATCCCGCTGGGGGAACTGCGGCCCGAGGACGTCGAGGCGCAGCAGCAGGTGCGGCCGGGCCGCGACCTCGCGCACGGTCTCCCGGGCGCGCCACCTGACACCACCGTCCGGCACGGGGACCACCGACATGATCCGTCGCCCCTTCCGTCGATCGCCGTCTAGTCACTGAACTCGACGTTGTCGAGCGCGATGTCGCCCGTCGGCACTTCGGTGAAGGAGAACGTCACCGCCACGACGTCGCTGAGGTCGACCGGTTCGTCGCCGTCGGAGGCACTCGTGTACGCGGCGAGGGGGATGCGGACGGTCGTCATCGCCGACTTGACGTTCCCGGGTTCGTTCGCGGCCGCCTCCACCGGGATCGAGCCGAATGCGCTCACTCGTACCGAGCGCTCGTGGCCGCTGCCGTCCTCCAGCACGACACGCAGGTCCTGCGGACGCGTCGCCGGGTTCGACGGGCTCTTCGCCACCCTGGCGACGCTGAAGCTGAGCACCGCGAACGTCCGCACGTCCCGCGCCGCGGACGGAACCGACATCGACAGCGCGTCGGAGGTGCTGTTCCAGGCGAGACGCAGCCCGCCGGTGTCGTGCGGTGAGCGGTCGTCGTGCGGGTACAGCTGGGCCTCGACCGGGTCGGCCGGCAGGCCCACCTGGGTCACGGCGCCACCCAGCGTCCCGGTCTTCCAGCTGGACGGGGTGTGCGCACCCTCGAAGTCGTCGAGCGTCCGGCGCCGGGTGGAGCGGTACTGGTGGTGGATCCTGGCGCCGGTCGACGCGACGCTGCCCGGGACCGAGTCACCGCGCAGCACGCCCGTCCACTCCGGCTCCTGACGCAGCGTCGCCCGGAAGAAGGCGTTCGCGTCTGCGAGCAGGATCGTGCGCTGGGCCGAGGTGGGGAGCAGTGGAGGCGGCGAGGCCTCGTTCGTGGTCACGAAGCCGTTGTGGGTCGCGTTCTCGACGAAGCTCATCGACTTGTCCCGGCCGTCGGCCCGGTCGTACAGCGAGAAGCCCGACTGGCGCACGTCGTAGCCCGCGTAGGGCGGCCATCCGGAGACGTCCGCGTCCTTGGCCCCGTACAGCACGTGCAGCGGCACGGCTCTCAGTCCGACGAGCGTCTCGCGCCCGTACTGATCGGTCGGCGCGAGGGCGAGGACTCCCTTGAGTCCGATGGCCAGCCCGAGGGACCGGTTGAGGCGGGCGATCTTGAACACCGCCTCCCCTCCCCGGCTGTGCCCGAGGACCCCCACGGAGTTCTGCAGCACGGCTCCGAACAGCACTCGGAGCAGGCCGAGGTGGTCGAAGAAGGCGTTCGCACGGGCCAGGCCGTGCACCCCGTTGGGCATGTGTATGGAGGCGCTCACGAACCCGTTGGCGGCCAGGTGCTCCAGGAGGAACGCATAGCTGGTGAACTGGTGGCCGTTGCCGTGCACCACCACGACGACCGGGTAGTCGGGCCGCGCCGTGCTGACCTGGGCGGGCGTGGTCGCCCCCGGGGCATCGGCCGGGAACCGGACGATCGCCTGGCGGCGGAAGGTGCGGCTGACCGGGGTGAACGCCCCCGGCTCGAAGTACGCGGTGTTCTGTCCTCGACGGTCAGCGAGGTGCTGAGGCCCTTCGCGAGGAGCAGTGACGCGTCGATGGTGAACGCCCCGACGTGCCGGAACTCCCTCAACGTGCCCGGATCGGGCAGCACGCGCGAGCCGGACGCGACGCCTGCTCCGATGACCTCTGACACGGCTGTCCCGGTCACCTGCGCGGACGGAGCCACGGCCTGCCGGACAGGCTGGTCGACGAGGGTCTGGTCGCGCACCAGGAGGCCCGGGGCGAACCGGCCGACGACGAGGTCGTGCCGGCTCAGGGCAGGCAGCTCGTCAGCCTCGAAGCCGTACCGCACGGGGCGGACGACCAGGTCGAAGGAGCCAGGAACCAGCCGGTCCGCCTCGATCAGTCGGACGGGTTCCTCCGGCCCCGCGACGACCGTCTCGACCACCAGCGGTCGGCCGTCGATGTCCGTCACCGGCTCGATGGCATCACCGACGACCCACTCCGACTGCGACGGCACGACGGACACCCTGATGACCGTTCTCTCCCGGACGCCGTCGAGGCGGAGGAACAGGAGGTCAGCCGTACCCGTGACCACGTCCGACGGCCGGCCGGCCGCATCGCAGACGAAGCCGGACGGCGTGCCGCCGGTGTCCACGATCGGCAGCGTCGCGCTCGCGACGGTCCGGCCGGCCGCGTCCACCGTGACGGACAGGGCACGGCCGGCCCACCGCCGGGCTGCCTCCGCCGGGGTCGGCCCACCGTCTGCGCCGGTGAGGCCGAACCGCGGCGCGACCACCGTGGGCGGCAGCGCGCCGAGCTGGTCGGCCACCAGCCGGTGAGTGGCGTACGGCTCGCCGTCAACGGTGAGCGCGACCGTGTGCACACTGCCGGGCCGCAGGCGGGCGGCCGACAGCAGCAGGGTCTGCCCCACCGCGAGCCGGTCTCCCGCGCCGCCGTCCGTGATGAGGACGAGTTCCCCGCGCGTCAGGACGGATGCGAGGTCGGCGCCGGGGACGGCGATCTGCAGGTCGTCCGAGGCGAGCTCGGACAGCGGGACGGGGGCAGTGCGGTGGACGGGCGGGCCGTCTCGGTCCAGGCTGACGACGAAGCTGAGGGAGGGGTCGTGCGCAGGGGACACGCCGGCCAGCGGGGCCTCCAGTCGGAAGGCTCCGTCGCCGTCAGAGACCGTCCCTGGCAGCGGAGACGACGATCGCGTGATGGCCGTGACGGCCATGCCGGCCAGTGGTGCGCCGCTGTCGGCGTCGACCACCCGGCCGTCGAGGACCAGATGCGCCACCATGTCGCCTCCGACGGATCGAGACCAGGCGATGGCATCGCCAGGAGATGTCACCGATCAGGGATCTGTCCGGGAACGCAACCGGCCCCGCTCGCTCAGGAGCAGAGCGGGGCCGGGTCACGCAGGTGCCGGTGTCGTCGTGGATCAGGGCAGGATCACAGCCAGGTGGAACGACCGGTCCTCGACTTTCCCGGTGCTGTCGTGCGTCAGCACGAAGACGCCGTTGCTGGTGCCCACGCGGAGGTTGACGATGACCTCGCCGGGCGGGGAGGCGCCTGCGTCGGCAGACAGCCCGATGGTGCAGAGGAAGGCACCCCGGCGGATGTTGCGGTTGAAGATGACCTCGTACGCACCGTCGGCGAGCTTGGTCGCCGACACCGCTCCGGAGCCCCTGGCCAGGGTTCCGTTGCCGTCCACGACGGCGAAGACGACTCCCGCGGCCAGGGCAGCGGACTCGTCGATGGCCTGGCGGGCCTCGGCCTGGGCCTCATCACTCAGTGGCGGCTGCTCGTACGGCTGCTCGGTCATTCGTTGCTCCCCTCTTCCCGGTTGAGCGGCACCGCTGCCTCACTTCCTGGGTCCGCTCGGTCGAGCGCGAGCATGCTCAAGCCCCGTCACGCACCCGTCACTGATGCGTCACGGCAGCATCTGGCCGGACCAGCGTGGTCAGCCGGAGCGCCCGGCGGGTCGCCCAGTTGCCGCCGCCCGGTCCTCCGGCACGGCCGCGGCCCACACGACCGGGTCCCGGACTGCACCCGGGTTCGGCGTCAGCTACTGGGTGCCGTGGGTGCAGCCGCCGCCCCGCGGGCTGTGGAGCGGTCGCGGCGCCGCGGTGATGACGACCGTCGCTGCCCGGCTGGGCGACCGTCCGGCCCCCGGGGACGTCGCTCGAGGAGCTCGTGATCCGCTACCTGGCGGCGTTCGGGCCGGCCACCGTGCGCGACGTGCAGGCGTGGTGCGGGCTCACCCGGCTGCGTGAGGTGGTGGACCGGCTGGGTCCACGCCTGCGCCGGTTCCGCACCGAGGAGGGAGCGGAGCTGGTGGACCTGCCCGACGCGCCGCGGCCCCATCCCGACACCCCGGCGCCGGTCCGCTTCCTGCCCGAGTACGACAACGCGACCCTGTCCTACGCCGACCGGAGCCGGGTGCTCGCCCCGGGCGACCACGTGCCGCTGCAGGGTGGTCCCGGCGGATGGGTGGGCTCGGTCCTCGTCGACGGCCGGGTGCAGACCATGTGGGCGGCCCGGCCGGGGAAGGCGGCCGCCGTGCTCACCGGCTCAGCGCTGCGTCGTCTCCCGCCGCCGGGCCGGACCGACACGACCGTGGACGCTCCCGGCCGGCGGCGGGTCGACGAGGCTCTGCATCCCGACCAGGACCAGCGAGTACACGAGGAAGGGCCGGGGCCCGACCAGGACCAGCGCCCGGCCCCGGCTGCGGGCGAGGGACTGCGCCCGGGCCAGGACGCGGATGCCCTCCACGTCGCAGAAGGTGATGCCCGCGGCGTCCACGGTCCAGGTGTGGTGACCGCTGAGGGTCAGGGCCTCGAGGACGTCCAGCAGGTGGTGGGCGGTGGCCCGCTCGAGCTCGCCGGCGACCGTCACCCGACCGGCTCGCAGGTCGGTCGAGATCGCCAGCGGGCGCCCGAGGTCCTGGGCGGTGGGCACTGCGAGGATCGGTGCGGTCATGGCATCCCCCGGCGGGACGCCGGGCCGGTGGGCCGACGGCGTCCCGTGGACGTGCGCGTCAGGCCGGACTCTCGACCGGTCGCCAGATTATCAGCGCCTCGCGCTACATGCTGACCGGTCAGGAGGTCGTGTGCAATCGGATGCGCCGCGAGACGGTCGTCCCGTCACCGCCGTCCCTCGCTCCTCGCCTTGATCCCCTCGGCCTCGGCGGCCAGGTAGCGATCGGTGAGGCGGCGGTAGAACCGTCCCACCACCGCGCCCACGGGCCCGGCCTGCTCGACCGACAGCGTCACGCGGGTGCCGCCGGCACCGAGGTCCTCCACCACGTGCCGCGCGGTGGTGCGGACGCCCGGGCCGGTGGCCACCCAGGTGAACGAGCGCCCCGGCTCGAGCTCGGTCACCACGTACTCGGTCGGGGGGATCCGGGGCTGCTCCACCCGGGCCCGGGACCCGACCGCGAGCGGGCCGTCGTCCAGGCGCCGCACCGCGGTCACCGTCGACGCCCACTCCGGCCACCGCTCGACGTCGAGCAGCACCTCCCAGACCCGTTGGACCGGGGTCTCGACGTCGATCGTCTCGCGCTGCTCCTCCGCGCCATCCTCCTGCCTCACGTCGGGGTGGGATGTCGACCGGAGGCCTCCAGGGTCTGATCGATGTCCTGCGCCCGGTATCCGGGTCTGGTGCGAGTGCACGACTGCTCCAGTCGACCCGGGTCGACGACATCACGAACTGAGGCCCTCTGGCCGGCGTCCGGACGAGCGCTGGTGCGGTGTCAGTCGCGGCCGGGGCCGGTCGCCGCGGCGGTCACGGCGTCCGGACCGGTCCCACTGCGGCCGTGGAGACGTCCTCGGGGAGCAGGTAGGCCGACTCGTCCGGGAGGTCGCGGCCCCGGGTGTGTGTCGTCCGCTGCGCGTCGGCCGGCCCACCAGCCGTATCCGCCGGTGACGACCAGGGTGACGAGGAAGGCCGCGTAGCCCCACGCCCATGGGTCACCGGCGCTCACCTCGGCCCGGTAGCGGAGCAGCACGAGCAGCTCCAGCACCCCGAAGACGGTGTAGGCGACCGCGGGGATGACCAGTCGGGTCAGATCCCGCTCCCGGATGCTCAGCGCGGCAGCGACTCCGAAGGCGATCAGCCAGGAACCGACCACCTGGCCGCTCAGCGTCCCCAGCTCCCACGGCCAGAAACCGGTCATGTCGTCGAGCGTGTGGTGGACAGTCGCACCACCGAGGTACAGGACCACACCGGCCGCGGCCATGGCGGCGCCCTGGACGGCGAGCAGCGCCATCAGCCAGGCCGGCATCGGCCGGCCGGCCGGCTCGGCCCGGACCCGGCGGGCCTCGTGCCGGAGGTAGACGGCGAGGCAGCCGGCGGGGACCACGAGGTAGACGACGAGCCAGAACCACGCGGCGAACTGCGCGGACGGTCCCCCGGCCACCAGCCGCAGACCGTGGTTGTGGATGAGCGTCGCGACGAGGGTGAGGACGGTGTACACGGCCACCGTGAGGACGGTGATCCGGGCCCGGCTCCACCGCCGCTCCCGCAAGGAGAGCAGGGAGAGGACGAAGCCCGCGGCGAAGGCGGCGCCGAGGAAGGCCGCCGTCAGCTCGTTGTGGATGCGCCAGGCGAAGTCGTGGTGGGCCGAGGCCCCGACCAGCAGTCGCAGGACGGCCAGCGCCGTCAGGCAGCTGAACGCGGCCAGCAGCAACCGGCCGCCGACCCCGACCTCGTCCGTCCGAGCCCGCCCCTCGGATGGCTCTCCCGAGGCCTGCACATCGGGTTCGCGTGGATCCATCGGTGCGCCACCCTCGTCGACCTGCTCCCCCGCACGGACCCGGCGACGGGCCGGCTGCTCGGTCCGAGGCCTGTGCGCAGGATCGTCCTCGGCCGAGAGCCAGACAAGGGGTAGGACCGGTCGACCGCGCAGGCCGGCGACGACCGACGCAGAGCGAGGGTCCTCGATCACCCGGTGCGACCGGCCTCCCGCCCCGGACCTGCGCGACCTGTCCACCCAGGTCCGCTGGTCGGGTGCGCTGATCGAGGAGAGGCACGGAGCCCCTCCTCGAGATGACGCGGCTACCGCTCGGACGTGCGTCCGGTCTCCGCGGCGGGAGCGCCGGTGGGCGGCCCGGAGTCCGCCGAGGCGTCGCGCGCCCTCGGCACCGACGTCGTCGTCGCACGACCGCTCGGGGTGAACCGCTGGACGAAGTCCAGCGCCGTCTGGGCGACCTCGCGCCAGCCGTGGTCGATCGTGAGGGCGTGGCCCCGGTTCGGCATCCTCACGATCTCCGTCACGGCAGGATTGCGCCGCTGCCGCTTGTAGGCGGCGTTCGCGATCGCCCACGGCACCGTGTGGTCCTTCTCGCCCTCGATGATCAGCAGCGGACCGCGGTCGGGGTTCTTCGTGTCGACCCTCGCCTCCGTCCGGGGATTGAGGTTCGCGTTGCCCATCTGCACGAGCGAGAGCCCGGAGCCGGCGACGTGGTACCTCTCGTAGAGCTCCCTCGCCTCCTCCTCGTCGAGCGCGTTCGCCCAGCTGTACCTGAACTGGTCGAAGGTGAGCGTGAGCGCTCGGCCGCGGGTGCGCGGGTCGACCAGGAACGGGCCCGCCGACCGGAGCGTGGCAACCGGCAGCGGCAGGACGCCGCGGAAGACCCCGGGGTCGATCGCCACCGTGGCCGCCGAGAGGCCTCGGCCCGCGAGCATCTGCGCCAGCAGACCCCCGGTCGAGTGCCCGATGAGGGCCGGCTTCCTGTCCAGGGCCTCGATGACCTCGGTGGTGTGATCGGCGATCTGCCTCAAGGACTTCCGGGCGAGGACCTCCGGCTCCGCCCGGGCGGCTTCGATCGTGTCCGGATCGTCCGGCCAGTCCGGTGTGAGCGGTGCGTAGCCGGCCTGCCGGAAGAGGTCCGCCCAGTTGGCCCAGCTGCTCGGCAGCAGCCAGAGGCCGTGGATGAAGACGACCGGGGTGCCGCCGGAGGCGTTGGCGGCCTCGATCTCCCGGATCTCCCGCTCGGACGTCGATGCCATGACGAGTCTCCTCCGGTCGGAGTGGATGGGTCAGGGAGTGCTGGGACCTGACGAGGGCCTGGGCAGGCGGCCTCCTGCGCCTCGGAACCGTCCTGCCGCGGGTGGCTGCTGGTCGGCTCGACCTCGCACGGCTGCCACCGGGTCCTCGCGCGGATCGTCCCGGCACGTCCTGGCCCGCACCAGTGCTCTTCGTCCCTCGGGCCATCCGCCTCGTCGACGACGACCGGTCCCACGGCGGTGTGGTGTGCACCGGTGTGATCGCGGAACCGGCCCGTGACGTCACCAGCGCTCGGCGAGCAGGTCACGCACCGGCCGGTCGGCCTCCGCGTGGATGAGGGCCGCACTCTCGGCCGCCCCCAGCCGCTCGGCGAGCACGGCGCGGGTGCGCACCCAGCCGGTGCGGTCGGGCGGGAAGACGTCCGCGCCGATCGACCGGCGGATCCCCTCCGCCGCGCCGGTGAGACGGGCGGCGCGCTCCGGCTCGCCCGCCGCCACCGCCTCAGCAGCCATGCCGTCGAGGGCCCGCGCGGTGGTCTCCCGGCTGTCCATGGACCGGCTGCGCTCGAGCGCCTCGGACAGCACCCGATGAGCCGTGTCGAGGTCACCGCGGGCGGTGTGCGCCAGCCCCAGGTTCACCAGCGCGTTGCCCAGGAAGACGTCTGTCCCGGCCGTCCGGGCGAGCGCGGCGCTCTCCTCGAGCAGCGGGACGGCGTCGTCCGGGAGGTCGCGGAGGAGCTTCGCCCCGCCGAGGGAGAGCAGGGCGAAGGCGAGGCCCCACCGGTCACCGAGCTCCCGGAGGGCGGCCACGGCTGCCTCGAGGAGACCCTCACCTGCCGCGGTGTCGCTGCGGGCCACGAGGAGTCCGAGCGGGATCCTCGCCAGCGCGGCCGACCGGTCGTCACCCAGCTCGCCGGAGAGCTCGACTGCGGTCCGCAACGCCGGGAGAGCGCGGCCCTCCTCACCCAGCTCGAAGCTGAGCATCCCGAGGACGAACGACGCGTCGGCACGCACCGCCGGCGTGAGGTGTGGCTGGTGCGCCAGCAGCTCCTCCATCCAGTCGATGCCCGGCCGGAGCAGGCCGTGTACCCACCAGAACTGCCACAGCGCCCGGCCGAGCCCCGCTGCCTCGTCGAGGGCGCCACCGTCGAGGAACGTGCGCATCGCGGCACCGAGGTTCCCGGACTCCGTGACGTACCGGTCGACCGTGGACCGGTCGAGGGCGCCGTGCTCCGCCGTGTGCACACCGGCCGCGAACCGGAGGAAGAACCGCGCGTGGTCTCCGCGGACCTGATCGGCCGCCCCGCTGGCCTCCAACCGCTCGAGCGCGAGTTCCCGGACGGAGTCCAGCATGGCGAAGCGCGGCTCGCCCGAGGCGCCGGGAGCCACCTGGACCAGGCTCTTGTCCACGAGCGAGGCCACCGAGGAGAGGACGTCGGACACCTGCTCGTCGCCGCACACGGCCTCCGCCCCATCCAGGGAGAAGCCCCCGACGAACACGGCGAGCCGGGCGACGACCACCTCGTCGTCGTCGTCGAGGAGGTCGAAGCTCCACTCGACCGTCCGGCGGAGGGTCCGCTGCCGCTCGGGCAGGTCCCGGGACCCACCGGTGAGGACGCCGAGCCGCGAGCCGAGCCGGCCCAGCAGCTCGACCGGCTGGAGCAGCCGGACCCGCGCAGCGGCCAGTTCGATGGCCAGCGGCAGCCCGTCCAGCCGCCGGCAGATCTCGGCGATCGCCCGCAGCTGGTGGTCGTCCAGGTCGACGTCGGCCCGCGCGGAGCGCGCCCGGTCGACGAACAGCCGCACCGCCTCCGACCGGGCGAGGACGTCGATCGGCTCCTCCGCTCCCACGGTCCCCAGTGACGGGACGACGACCACGTGCTCGCCGGTGAGGTGGAGCACCTCCCGGCTGGTGGCGAGCACCGTGAGGCCCGGCGCCGCACCCAGCAGCTGCGTGATCAGCGGCGCCCCGCCGACGACCTGTTCCATGTTGTCCAGCACGAGCAGCATCCGCCGGGGGGCGAGGAACGCCGCGAGTGCCTGCTCCGGGAACCGCCCTCCGCCGTCGGGCAGGCCGAGGGCGGTCGCGACGGCATCGGCCAGCAGCTCGGGAGCCCGGACACCGTCCAGCGGCACGGCGACCACGCCGTCGGGGAACGAGCCGCGCACCTCGGCGGCGACCTGCACCGCCAGCCTGGTCTTGCCGATCCCGCCCGGTCCGACGAGGGTCACCAGACGGGTGGCGGCGTCGGACAGCACGCCGCGGAGCTGGGTGCGTTCCTGCTCGCGGCCGATGAACGAGCTGACGGGTGCAGGCAACCGCCACTGCCCGATCGGCTCGCCGGCGGGCGAGGGCTCCGGCAGCTCGAACCGCTCGCTGAGCAGGAGGGCGAGGTCGTCGGCCACGAGGACGGCGAGTTCCTCGGCCGTGCCGAAGCTGCGGTAGGAGAGCCCGTCGGAGCCGATCCGGTCGATCAGCTCCACCAGACGGGGATCCCGGTCGGGAGCCGGCGTCTTGAGGTAGACCAGCTTGGGCTTGCCCGCGGCGGCCAGGTACTCGTCCTCCAGGCCGGACACGGACCGGCCCGGAGCCACCCAGCCGTACGACTGCCAGTAGACGCCGACGAAGACGTCGCTCTGCTGCAGGTAGGCGAGGTACAGCTCTCGGGGCGGGTGCGGCCGGGCGCCGAGCTCGAAGAGCACCGGCGTGAGGCGCAACCGCTCGACCGCGCCGCGCACCGCGACGCGTTCGTCGGCCAGCTCCCGCATGGTCGAGCTGACGAACACCCGGAGTCTCTGGTCCGGCGTCCGGATCGGCACGACTGCCCCCTCGCACCCCAGGTCGGGCGACCGGTGGGCCGATCCCCGGGTCGATCGACCCGCTCACGAGGACGGCACCACCGGCACGCACCGGGACGACCACGCTCCTGTTCGGTGGCGGACGTGGCGTGCGCGCATGATCCCGCCCCGCTGCGGCTGCGTCACCGGCCGCCGACCCGGTGTCGGGCGACGGCGCGACCACCGGGCCGGGCGGTTGGGGGGTGAGGATGGCGCGGTGGCTGACACGGCGGCCACCCGGGCGGACCGGCAGGTGGCCCGGGTGCGCGACGACCCAGCCGGGCGCTTCGAGCTGGCCCGGCGGTTCTACCGGCACGCCGACGGGCCACGGCGGTGGTACGGCCGGGCGGAGCTGAGGTTCCTGCGCTGGGAACTCGCCCGCGGTGTGCTGGCGCCGCTGCACGCGGATCCCCCGGGCAGCCCCTGGTGGCGAGCGGTCAACCAGCGGCTGCTGCGCGACAAGGTCGAGGCGGACCTCCTGGTCGACGGGGTCCCCGGGACGGCCGACGCGGCCGGCGTCGAACTGTGGACGGCGTTCATCCGGCGACCGGACCCCGCGGCCTGGTACCGCGCCCACAACGCCAGCGTCGTCGCGGCCTACCTGGAGCACGAACCGCTCGCCGCGGAGGAGCTCCCGGTGGAGCGGTTCATGATGAACGTGGCGCTGCTGCGGCTGCTCTTCACCCACGCCCTGGTGGCCCGGCCGCGCCTGGCCCTGGGTCCTCTCGCGCGACTCGGGCCGGCCCTCGTCGACCCCCGGGGCCCCACCGTGGGGCTCTTCCTCGACCTGCGCCGGTCCTTCCCCACCCACTACCCGCTCCGGCTGTCCCTCGGGCAGGCCATCGCGGCCGAGCAGCCGCTGGCCCGAGCTCTCGACTACGGGGTCATCGCGCCCCGGTTGCCGGAGCTGTACGCGTTCTCCGCCGCATGCCTCGGCGAGCCGCGGCTGACCGGCCTGCTGGACGAGGGAGGAGCCCCGGCGTACGCGTGGCCGCCGGAGGACCGGGACTTCTGGAGGACCGGCAACACCGGGCGACACCTGCGCTCGATCGCCCGGTTGACCGGTGCGCGCACCGGCTACGACCGGCAGTTCCGCTCCTGACGCCGCTGGGCCATGGTGCCGTCGTGATCGCCGTGCCGGCGGGGCCCGGTGACCTCGACGCACCTCCCGTTGCGGACTCACGTGCGCCGGGATGCCTGCGTCACGTACCGGTGGACCTCCGAGATCGCCGTCGCTCCCTCGCCGACGGCGGCCGCGACCCGCTTGACCGACCCGGAGCGGACGTCGCCGGCGGCGAAGACGGCGGGCACGGAGGTCTGCAACGACAGGACCTCAGCGCCCAGCCCCGTGGGCCCCTCGGCGGACCGACCTGTGAGGACGAAACCGTGGTCGTCGAGGCGGATCTGCTCCGGGAGCCACGCCGTGTCGGGAACCGCGCCGATCATGACGAACAGGGCGGTGGCCGGCACCTCCCGGCGCTGGTCCGTCCGCCGGTCCCGGAGGACGAGCGTCTCGAGGCGGACGGAGCCTCCTCCGTCGACGACCTCGGTGTGCGGGGTGACGGTGATGTTCGGGACCGCACCGATCTCCCGGATCAGGTAGTCCGACATGCTGCTGGTGAGCGTGTCGCCGCGGACGACGAGGGTGACCCGGTGGGCGAAGCGGGCCAGGTAGACGGCTGCCTGGCCTGCGGAGTTGCCGGCACCGACGATGTAGACCTCGGCGCCGCGGAGCACCGGTGCCTCGGAGACCGCCGACCCGTAGTAGACGCCCGCTCCGACGAGGGCCTCCAGCTGCGGGAGGCCGAGCCGCCGGTACGTCACGCCGGTGGCCAGCACCACCGAGCGCGCGCTCACGGTCGTACCGTCGCTCAGTCCGACCCTCGTGCTGCCCCCGTCCGGAGCGAGCGCCGCGACGCCGATGGTGAACAGGAACTCGGCGCCGAGCATCCATGCCTGGGCGAAGGCGCGGGTGGCCAGGTCGTGACCACTGACACCGCGCGGGAAGCCGAGGTAGTTGCGGATCCGGGAGCTGGTCCCTGCTTGACCACCCATCGCCGTCCGCTCCACGACCAGGGTGGTGAGTCCTTCGCTGGCCCCGTACACGGCGGCGGCCATGCCGGCCGGGCCGGCCCCGACGACGACGAGGTCGTAGCACGCGTGCTGGGGCACGGTGTGCGCGCCGACGGCCTCGGCAATGTCCGCGCGGGTGTACCGGGTCAGCACCCGGCCGTCGCGCAGGAACAGCACCGGCCGGTCCGGGTCGCGGTCGGGCACGGAGGACAGCAGTTCGACCCCCTCCGGGGTGTCCTCGTCGACGAAGCTGAACGGGATGCCGTTGAGCTCCAGCGCCTCCCGCAGCTCGTAGGCAACGGGATCCAGCCGTCGACCCACGATCCGGAGCAGCTCGAACGGCGGGGTGTTGCGTCGGGCCCAGGCCTCCACCGCCTCGGAGACCACGGGGTACAGCAGGTGCTCCCGTGGACGCCACGGCTTGGTCAGGTGGTGCTCGAGGTAGCCGAGTCCCATCCCCTCGACGATCACCGGCTCGCAGCGCCGGTCGCCGTAGTCGATCAACAGGGCCCGCTGGGCCTCGGGGAAGAGCTGCTTGCTGCGGGCCAGCAGCATGGCGCCGGTACACTCCCCCAACCAGTGCTCGGCGACGATCAACGCCACGTCCCGGCCGTCGTCGCGGAGCCGGGCCAGCAGGGCCGAGGCCTCGTCGAACGACGTGGCCGTCGCGGTCGCGAAGTCCGCGCCGTACCGGCGCAGCAGGTCGGCGCTGAGCTGGTCCACGGTCGACCGGTCCCGGTCGACCACGACGAGCAGCGGTCGGTCCATGCCGGGCACCCCCCAGTCAGGACGGCACGACCCGGCCGAGCCGGCCGGGTGCCTCACCGCGGCGACCGGCACCCGGCGTCGGGCGGGCGCTCATGTGAGGAACAGGCCGATCCCGAGCGTGACGGTGGCCACGGCGAGCGCCAGCCCGCCCAGGATCGTCAACCACAGCACGCCGTTGGGCTTGTCGGCGTCGGGTCGGAGGATCGAGAGGAAGAAGCCCAGGGGCATGAGGATCGGCGCGATGGCGAATCCCGTGCGGACCACGGCCTTCCAGCCGTCGGACAGGTCGGTCTGGTCGACGTACAGGAGACCGACCAGCGCGAAGACGATCCAGACCCCGGCATGAGCGTGCCCGGCGCGGAACAGGTGCCGGCGCACGGGGTTGTCCAGGTACCCCGGGATCTTGCGACTGATCATGGCCAGGAGCGAGACCCCGCCGATCTCGACGGTCGGGACCGCCACCAGCAGGACGGCGGCCACCAGTGTCGACGCCTCGGACATGCTGCTCCCCTCTCCGGGCCCGCCCCGCGCACCCCGGGCCCGGACCGCCGTCAGGGCCCGGGGTGCCGTGGAGCCGGATGGTCCCTGCTGGTCGAACCTCCCGGGCAGCGGTTCAGCGCCCGGAGCACCGCAGCCGGTGTCCCGGAACTGGCCACGCGACGCGGTCAGGACAGCCCGGCGCCGGACGGGACGTCCTCGAGCGAGCCGCTCTGCCTGGTGATGACGAGTTCGTCGACCTGCAGCCGGGCCAGGCGGAGATCACGCACCTCGGCACGACCGATGACGAGGCGGCCCACGGCCAGGGACCCGATCGCCGCGGCCCCGACCGCCAGGGCACCGACCGCGGCCGCGCCGGCCGCCGCCGCTCCGATCGCCAGCGAGCGGACGGCCACCGCACGCACGGCCATCGGGCCCATCGGGCCCACCGGCCGGACAGCGGCGCGACGCTTCGTGCTCAGGCGTGCCCTTCCATCGTGTGTGCGCATCGGACTGTCCTCCTTCCGCAGCGGCAGCCGGGTGCCGCTGCCACGGTCCAGCGAGATGGGAGGAACGTCGCCGCCTCGACGGGCCTCCAGCGGCCGGCCCCGTCGCGACTCAGGAGCGGGATCGCGAGCACCGCCCGCTGCCCGGGCCGGCCGAGCTCCACGCGTGGGTGGCCGGGAGCGACCTCCAGCGGGCCGAGGATCGGGAACCGCACGGCTGGCACCTCCCCGCTCGCCCTCCCAGCGGATGGGGATGGAGTCAACTCCGGTCGTGTCGGTTCCGCCAGGGACTGTTGGACGGATCGTGGCAGCCAGGTCAGGCGCGGCGAGGTCGAGCGTTCCGGCGTGGTCGCGGGCGTGTCCTGTCGTCGCCGGTGGCAGCCTGTGCCTCGCTCGGCCTGGCAGGATCCGCGTCACCTCACGGCGCTCCTCGGCTCCAGCCGCGAACAGGTCCCTTGCCGCTCGCGGGGCCCAACGGCACGCGCACGTCGACCACCCTGCGCCTCGTGCCGGGGCTGGACCGGCCGACCTCCGGCACTGCGACCGTCGCCGGCCGCTCACCTGGACGCTCGGCTGCGCACACGCCGCCGCCGTGACTGCGCACGACGCCGACCCGCCGGTGCTCCGCCGCAGTCCGCAGGGCCGGCTGCGGGATCCGAACAAGACGAGCGGCGACCTGCGCCGCGCCCTGGACCGGGCCGGCTCCGACTGGGTGACCTCGCGCACGCCCCGCGAGACCGTCGCCACCGGGCTCGACGATGCCGGGCTGTCCGCCCGGCAGATCGCCGGCCACCTCGGCCACCGCCGGCCCAGCCTCACCCAGGACGTTCACACGGGCCACCGGCTCGCCAGCCGCAGAGCGGCCACCGACCTGCAGCCACGCTCTGACGACGAACCGGCTCCGGGCCGCCCGCGGCGACTCTCCCGTCGGCGCGCCGTCTCCGGAATGGCCCTACAGCGGTCGTACCGGGCTGGGCGGGAGAGGGACTGCTGGTCGTGGGCCACGCTTCGGAGTGCGCGTCAGGCCGCTGACCTGCGGTGTTGCTCCCCCGATCGGACTCGATCCAATGACCCTGCCAGTTGATCTCGAGGTGCTGGGCAGCGAGTGGACAGCGACGACCGCGCAGGTCAGAGCCTGGTCGCATGATGTGCCGGTGTTGGTCATCGTCGGGCGCCGGGAGTGGTTCGTTGGTCGTTGATCGGTCGCCTCGTCGACTCGGACCAACCCCGCCCGACTCCACCACCCGCCTCGCGGCGGCTGGCCCGGTGCAGTCGTTCGGTTCGCACTCTTGACCATGACGACGTTGTCCCTGGCGGACGCGAAGGCTCACCTGTCGAAGCTGGTCGCCCGCATCAGCGGACGGCACGGGTGCGTGTACGTGACCGTGCACGGCAAGTCCTCCGCCGTGCTGCTCGCCATCGAGGACCTCGAGTCGCCCGAGGAGACCACGAGATCCTCGCCGACGCCGATGACATGCGGCGTCGGCGCGCCCCTGAGGCCGAGCTCGCCCGCGGAGAGGCCGAGAGCCGCGATGAGCTGGACACGGCCGTGGTCCGCCCTACGGTCGGGGTGACGAGACGACCCGAGGAGCGGCGCCATGGCCGAGGTGGAGTTGCGAGTCAACGGGACCAGCCGGCGGATCCAGCTCGAGCCGAGGGTCAGCCTGCTCGATGCGCTGCGCGAGCGCCTGGAGCTGACCGGCACGAAGAAGGGCTGCGACCAGGGCGCCTGTGGCGCGTGCACGGTGCTCGTCGACGGCGAACGCATCCTCGCCTGCCTCGCCTTGGCCATGCAGTACGGCGACCGCGAGATCACCACCGTCGAGGGCCTCGGGGAACCTGGACGCCTGCACCCTCTGCAGGAGGCGTTCATCCGTTCGGACGGCTTCCAGTGCGGCTTCTGCACGTCCGGCCAGATCTGTTCGGCGGTCGGCATGCTGGCCGAGCACCGTGCGGGCGTCCCGAGCGTCGTCACGCCGCATCTCGCGGCGACCGCGATCCCCCTGTCCGAGGCCGAGATCCGGGAGCGGATGAGCGGCAACCTGTGCCGCTGCGGCGCCTACGACGGCATCGTCGACGCGATCCAGCACGTCGCCGCCGCCGGGGTCGACGACCGTGCCCGAACTGCGGACCCGGCGGCGGACCGATGAGGCCCTTCGCCTACCTGCGGCCCCTCGACGTCGCCACCGCCCTGCGGGCGATCGCCACCGAACCGGGCGCCAGGCTCCTCGCCGGCGGCACCAACCTCGTGGACCTGATGCGCCGGGACGTCGAGCGCCCGACGACCGTCGTCGACATCTCCACCCTCCCCTTGGCCGATGTGCAGGAGCTGCCCGCCGGCGGCCTGCGGATCGGCGCCCTGGTGCGCAACAGCCACCTCGCCGCCCACCCGGTGGTGCGCAGCCGCTACCCGGTGCTGTCCCAGGCGGTGCTCTCCGGCGCCTCCGGGCAGCTGCGCAACATGGCCACGGTCGGCGGCAACCTCCTGCAGCGCACGCGCTGCCTGTACTTCGCCGACGGCACCGTCGCCTGCAACAAGCGCGACCCCGGCAGCGGGTGCGCGGCGATCGGCGGGTTCCACCGGGGCAGCGCCGTCCTCGGCACCAGCGAGCACTGCATCGCCACGCACCCCTCGGACATGGCCGTGGCGCTGGTCGCGCTGGACGCCGTCGTCGAGGTGCGGAGCCTGGGCGGCACCCGCCGCATCCCGCTGGCCGAGCTGCACGTCCTGCCCGGCGACACCCCGGACGTCGAAACGGTGCTCGACCCCGACGAGCTCATCACCGCGGTCGAGCTGCCGACGCTGCCGGTGGCCGCCTCGTCGCGGTACCGCAAGGTGCGCGACCGGGCCTCGTTCGCGTTCGCGCTGGTCTCGGTCGCCGCGGCGCTGGAGCACGCGAACGGGACGATCACGGCGGCCCGGCTGGCCCTCGGCGGCGTCGCACCCCGGCCGTGGCGGGCATCCCGGGCCGAGCAGGTGCTGGTCGGCGCGCCGGCCACCGAGGAGACCTTCCGCCGGGCGGCCACCACCGAGCTGGCGGCCGCCGTCGGCCGACCGCAGAACGAGTTCAAGATCGAGCTCGCGCGGCGAACCGTCGTGGCCACGCTGCACCAGCTGGTGACCGAGGGAGGTGCGGCATGACTCGGGCACCAGAGCGCATCCGGCCTTCCCCGCCGACGGCTGGACCCGTCCACGCAGTCGGGCGCCCGCTCGACCGTGTGGACGGGCCGGCCAAGACCTCCGGGCTCGCCCGGTACACCGCCGACCACCACGTCCCTGACCTCGCGCACGCCGCACTGGTGCACGCCACCGTCGCCCGCGGCCGCATCACCGGCCTCGACACCGTCGACGCCGAGGCCGTCGGCGGGGTGCTGGCGGTCCTGACCCACCACAACGCCCCGCGCATCACGCCGCCGGCGCCGGTGAGCGCGTTCGACCTGAGCACGCTGGCGTCGGGCACCACGGTGAACTACCTCAACACCGACCAGGTGCACTGGAACGGCCAGCCGGTCGCCGTCGTCGTCGCCGACTCGCCCGACACGGCCCGGCAGGCCGCCCGGCTCGTCCGCGTCACCTACGAGGTGGAGCCCGCGGTCACCGACTTCGCCGCCGCACAGGACGACGCGGTCCCACTGCGCGGCACGCTTCTCGTCCTCGGCGAGGCGCGGACGGGCGACGCCGAACGCGCCCTCGCCACCGCCCCCGTCGTCGTGGACCACCGGTACACCACACCCGCCCAGAACCACCACGCCCTGGAGCCGCACGCAACCATCGCGGTCTGGAACGGCGACCGGCTGACCGTCCACGAGAGCTCGCAGGATGTCGACTGGGCCCGCCGCCACCTCGCCCGGCGCTTCGGGGTGCCGCTCGCGGGCGTGCGCGTTCTCGCCCCGCACGTCGGCGGCGGTTTCGGCGGCAAGGCCCCGGTCTGGGCGGGGACGGTGCTCACCGTCCTCGCTGCCCGGGCCACCGGCCGGGCGGTGCGGATGGTGCTCAGCCGCGAGGACGTCACCCGCACCGTCGGGGGACGCACCCCCACCGTGCAGCGCATCGCGCTCGGCGCACATCGGGACGGGACCCTCACCGCGCTCCTGCACACCGCTGTCTCGCAGGTCGGCCGGGTGGGTGGGACATCGGAGCCGGCGGGCTCGCAGTCACGCCACCTCTACGCGGCGCCGAACATCTGGATCCGGCACGCCACGACCACGCTCGACGTCCTCCCCACCACCCACATGCGGGCGCCGGGGGAGGCGGTCGGCACGTTCGCCCTCGAGTCGGCGGTCGACGAGCTGGCCGTGGCGCTGGGGATGGACCCGGTGGAGCTCCGGATGCGCAACGAGCCCGACCGCGACCCGTTGGACGGCAAGCGGTTCTCGCGGCGCGACCTGCGGAAGGCCTACTCCCGCGGCGTGGAACGGTTCGGTTGGGCCGAGCGCACCGCGAGGCCGCGGTCGATGCGCGACGGGCACTGGCTCGTCGGCTGGGGGGTGGCCACCGCCTTCCACCTACCGGTCCGCCTGCCCGCCGACGTCACCGTGCGGCTGCACGCGGACGGCACGGTGCTCGTGCGCTGCGCGTTCCACGAGATCGGCGTCGGCGTGGCCACCGTGCAGACGCAGATCGCCGCGGACGCCCTCGGCGTGCCGGTCGAGGCGGTCACCGTCGAGCACGGCGACACCGACCTGCCGGTCGGGCCGCAGGCAGGCGGCTCGGGGCAGACCGCGAGCGTGGCGACCGCGCTGCTGGAGGCGTGCGAGGAGCTCACGCGGTCCGCGCTGGCGCTGGCCCGGCGCTCTCCGTCGTCACCGCTGCACGGTCGGCGGCTGTCGGAGCTGCGGGCCGGGCGCGGAGGGTTGTACCGGGCGGACGCGCCGGACCAGGGCGAGACCTACGGCGTCATCCTGAGCCGCGCCGGACGACCGGCGATCGAGGTCCGCACCGCCCCGGGGACGCGGGCCGGGCGGACGCTGCAGCAGGCCCGGGCGGCCGCCGGCTGGTTCCGCGACCGCAGGCGCTGGGTGCGCGCCGCCACCGGCGCGCACTTCTGCGAGGTCCGCGTCGACGAGCACACCGGCGAGGTGCGCGTGTCGCGCTGGCTGGGGGTCTTCGACGTCGGCCGGGTGATCAACCCCAAGACGGCGACCAGTCAGCTGCGCGGCGGGATCGTCATGGGCATCGGGGCCGCGCTGTGCGAGGAGACGCTGGTCGACCCGCGTACCGGGCGGATCGTGAACCCCGGCCTGGCCGACTACCACGTGCCGGTACAGGCCGACACGCCCCGGATCGACGTCGACTACCTCGACGAGCCCGACCCGACGACCCCGCTGGGGCTGCTGGGTGTGGGCGAGGTCGGCATCACCGGCGTGGCCGCTGCCGTGGCCAACGCCGTGCACCACGCCACCGGTGTGAGGATCCGGGACCTCCCCGTGACGCTGGACCGGCTGCTGTGACACTGCTCAGCACTCCAGTCCGGTGACGGCGCCAGCTGCAGGTGAGTGGCGCGCGTACCGCAACGACCATCTGCACGATCCGGCCGGTGTCATCGGGCGGGCGTCATCGGGTGAGGGTCTCGTCGAGCCAGTCGAGGACGCGCTGCTCGAGCAGCGAGCGAGCCATGGGTTCGCAGTGGCGGTCGGCGCCCTCGGCGGCAGTGAAGCGGACCAGCTGCTTGGGCCCGGGCAACGCGTCGAAGAGCCGCCGGGACTGGCCCGGCCAGAACTGCTCACCGTCGGGATCGGTGATCAGCATCGGGGTGGTGATCCGGTCGGCCACACCCTCCAGGGTGTACCGGCGGGCCTCGGTGACCACGTCGTACGCCGACGTCTTGCCGTAGGGCTTGGCGCGCCACTCCCAGTTCTGCCGCTCGCCCGCGGTCGCCTGCTGCATCCCCGCGGCCATGAGCTGGTCGAACCGCTGCTGGTCGCCGGCGTCGAGGCAGTCGCGCAGCGGCTGCGGCAACGCGTTCCACCAGGGCTCGAACGCGTCGTACACGCCGGGGTCGGCGATGCCGGCGGCGATGCGGTGCTCGAAGGCCAGCGCGCGGGGCACCCAGTAGCCGCCCTGACTGACGCCGTGCAGCGCGATCAGCTCCGGATCGACGTCCGGCCGCGCCGACAGGTAGTCGACCACCGGGGTGATCACCGCCTCCCAGTCGTACCGGAAGGGCACCTGCCGCTCGAACAGCATGGACTGCTGACCGGGACCGTCGAAGACCAGCGCGTTGTACCCCCGGTTGACCGCGCCCGCGCCGAGCGGCGGCCACAGGGTGGTGACGGGGCCGTCGCTGCCGTTGTTCACCACCAGCGTCGGGTGCCGCCCGTCCGTGCCTGGAGGGGTGAAGAAGTAGCCGGGCATGGTGGTGCCCTCGTAGGGGATCTCGACCCGCTGGCCGGCCGGCTGCAGGCGGTCGACGTGGTCGTCGAAGCAGCGCCGGTGCGCTCGGAACGTCGACTGCAGCAGCGCTTCGGGGTCCTGGGTGCCATCCACCGCGGACAGGGCCTGTGCGTAGTAGGCGCTCGCCCGCAGGTACGCCGACCGGGCACTCACCGGATGACCGGCGGCGGCGCACCCGTCGGCGATCGCGGCGACGCGGTCGGCGGTGGCGACCCACTCGGTGCACCAACTGGTCGCGTCGCCGTCGACGATGCGGGCCGCGGTCGCCAGCATCTCCCCGACGTCCCCGCACCCGGAGAACACACCGCCCAGACCGAGCTGGAACTGGAAGTCGAACTGCTCGAAGTCGAAGAACCGGCGCGCCATCGCATCCTCCATCCGAACGCTGGCCGGGCCTGTTTCCACGGTGACCAGTCCACGTCGGGAAGGAAAGAGGATGGCGCCTCAGCCGATCCCAGCTCGCGAGCTCCTCGTACCGGGCCAGTGTGGCGGCGAGGGCGAGGAAGGCGAGCAACAGCCGGGCGAGGCCCTCCTTGGCACAGGGTCGACGACCTGGAGTTGGCCAACGAACGTGCAGGTCAAAGCCTGTCCGCAGGATCGGCGGTGTTGGTCATCGTCGGGCGTCAGGGGTGTTCGTTGGTCGTGGGTTGGTCGCGTCGCGCCCACGGCGGAGGTCAGCGCACACCGCCCACCGGCCGTGCGCCGGCCCCGGCGCCGGACGTCCATCCGGGCCGCCGCATCCCCGGACGCCGCGCCTTCTCCGCGAAGGCCAGGTCGCATCCCCGCCCCGCGGGACGACCGAGTACGACCTCGGGCTCACCCGCCGGACCGGGTCGTTCGCCCCTGTCTGCGGCCGTTCGTCCTTTCTACCGTGCTCGGGGTGACACTGACCGTCGGGAGCGCCGCCGTCGAGCAGTACGCCGCGGCCTGGCGCGAGACCGATACCGCCGCGCGCCGGACGCTGCTGGACACGTGCTGGGCCGAGGACGGCGTCTACTGCGACCCGCTGAACCGCGTCGAGGGCCGCGACGGGCTGTCGTCGCTGATCGGGTCGTTCCAGGAGGGGAGCCCAGGCGCGCGCATCGACGTCGTCAGCGGCGTCGACGAGCACGACGGCTACCTGCGGTTCGCCTGGCGGATGCTGGCAGCCGACGGCTCGGTCGCTCTCGAGGGGACCGACTTCGGCGAGGTCGACGGCGCGGGCAGGCTGCGCCGGATCGTCGGCTTCTTCGGCCCACTGCCGACCTGAGCCGGCGTCCTCGGGCTCTGCCGGGCGGGGGGCAGTGGAGCCGGACGGCTGAGCCAGACGTCGCGGAAGCAGGTCAGCCCAGGCTGCTGGCCATGTCGTCGCCGGCCTCTTCCCCGCCGCCGCGTCTGATCAGTGTCGAGTTCCGGTGCGCAAGCCGGCTGTACACGGCCGCACCGTGGGTGGCAGGGAGCTGGAGCCGTCGAGTCTCTGGGCGCGAGATGCCTGCGAACAGCCCGTCGGCCATCTCCCATGTCCACTCGACGACCTGGAAGTGACTCGTGCGACGTCCCTGACGTCGCCGCTCGCGCCTCTGACCCCATGGCGACGTCGTGCAGTTCCGAGTGGACCTGACTCGCGCGGTCCGGCGAGGCCGACTCAGAGGCGCGGGCGGCCACCGGGCGGCGGTGATGGCCTTGAGGCGACGTCTGCAGGTGCGACGTACGCCCAGACGTACTTGCGGCCGTCGCGAGGGAACCACCCGTGCGCGGCACAGAGCCGCGCGACCAGGTGCAGCCCGTGGCCACCGCGGGCGGGGTCCCGGCCGGTCGCGGGGGTGGGCGGTCGGTCGGCGGCGGCGTCGCTGACCTCCAGCAGCCAGCCGGCGCCGGCGGCGGTGACCATGACGTGTACGGGCGGGCGGCCGTGGCGGAGCCCGTTGGAGGCCAGCTCCTCGAAGGTCAGCAGCGCGGTGTCGACCGCATCGTCGGCGGCGTCGGCGGCGGTGAGGGCGTCGGTGGCCAGCGGCCCGTCACGCAGGGCGTGGTGCAGGTCCGCGCGCAGCGCGGTGAGCTCGGCGGCGGTGCGCGGTGTGCCCTGCCACGCCGCGCCGGTGGCGAGGTCGGGAGGTGGTCGCTGCTGCCAGTGCGCGTTCATCTGCCTCGTTCGGTCCAGGGGTGAGCTGCCCTGTGCGCAGTGGGCCGCGGCCGGGGAGGCCGTTGCGCTACCGCGTGGAACGAGCCGGTTCCGTCTGCTTCGTTCCGCGGCGCCCGCCGTACCCGGCCGCGACCTGCGCCAACCGGCGCGACCGGCCGGATCGGCCTGCTGGAGCAGTGCCGCCGCGGGCCGTCGCCGCCCGGCTAGGGTCGGCGCGTGGGTGGACCGGGCGGGGGTCGGCTGGATGTCGGTGGACTGCTGCACGAGGTCGAGGCGGCCGCGCCGGTCGACGCGGTGCCGGCGGTCGCGGCCGCGCTCGCGGAGATGGTCGACGCCCGCCAGGTGCACCTGCTCCTCGTCGACTTCAGCGGCCGCGCGGTCGTGCGGCTGACGTCGGCCGACCGGGTCGACGGCGCCCGCAGCCGGGGACCGGAGCAGGCCGAGACGCTTCCGCTGCCGGGCACCGTGTACGACCGCGTCCTGCGGACGCAGCAGGCCGATGTGCAGCGGGTCACCGGCGGCGCCCGGCTCGTCGTTCCGGTCACCGACCGCGGGGACGCCATCGGGCTGCTGGAGCTGACGCTGCCCCGGTTCCCCTCGGCTCGGGAGGTCGCCGACATCGGCGACGCCGCGCACGCGCTGGCCTACGTCCTGGTCGCCGCCCGCCGGCACACCGACGTGTTCGAGTGGGGCATGCGCACGACTCCGTTCTCCCTGGCGGCGGAGATCCAGCGCCGGCTGCTGCCGGCCGCCTACACCTGCGAGGCCGGGCAGTTCACCCTGGCCGGCTGGCTGGAGCCGGCCGCCGCGGTGGGTGGGGACACCTTCGACTACAACCTCGACCGCGACTTCCTGCAGCTGTCGATCACCGACGCGGTCGGTCATCAGGTCGCGGCAGCCCTGCTGGCCACTCTGCTGGTCGGCGGCCTGCGCAACGGCCGCCGGAAGGGGCTCGGCCTCGCCGCGCAGGCCGGCTACGCCAACGACTGCCTGGCCGAGAACGCGCCCCCGGGCCAGTTCGTCACCGGTCAGCTCGTACGCGTCGACCTGCACGCCGGCACCGCCGAGATCGTCAACGCCGGGCACACCCTGCCGCTGCGCCTGCGCGGCGGGATCGTGGAGGAGATCGCCCTACGCGTCGAGGCACCCTTCGGGGTGCTGCCCGGCAAGGCCTTCGACGTGCAGCGCCTCCCTCTCGAGCCCGGCGACCGGATCGTCTTCCTCACCGACGGCATGCTCGAGCGCAACGCGGCATCCCTCGACGTGGCCGCGGCGCTGGCCGACACCGCGGACCTGCACCCGCGGGAGGTCGTGCACGCCCTCGGGGCCGCCGTGCTGACCGCGACCGGCGCGGAGCTCCGCGACGACGCCACGATGCTCTGCTTCGACTGGTACGGCGGGCCGCCGCGCGCCCGCACCACCGAGCAGGGGGCCGATCCCGACCGCACCTCGCCGAGCGCCTGATCCGCACCTCGGAAGCCCGCAGCTCCGGGACGGCTTCCGGAGACGGGTCCCGTCGGCAGGGCGTGACCGCACGTGTCCGCGGTCTCGGCGCGGTCACCGAGGGTGCGACACGAGTGTGAACGGGTAGCCGGGGCAGCCGCCGGGGCGATGCTGGGGTGGCGCACCAAGCCAGCCCGGGCACGAGACGGCATGAGACGGGGAGGGACGGGCCATGCAACGGATCCGGCCCCGAACCGCACGGGAGACGGCGATCGTGCTCCGGCTGCGGAGCAGGTCCGTGCGTGACCGGGCGGAGGCGATCCTGCTGGAGGCGCAGCTGACCTGCGCTGATGCGGCCCTGCAACACGTGCGGTGCCGTGTTAACCGGGAGGCCGATCATCGCCGATGGCGGACTCAGGTTCGCCGTCCTGACCGGCTCCGCCGGCGTCGCCGTCCTCGCCGTCCGCCGCCTCCCGGTGCCCCGGTAGGCCCACCGTCGACGGCATGCCGCCCGGGTGCCTTCAGCCGGTCGGACGTCCTCCGGCCGACTCCGGCGGTCCGGCGAGTGGCTCAGGCTCGACCGGCGGCATCTGGTCGGCCTCCCGCTCCCGCGGCGACACGGCCGGCACCGGTAGCAGCCGGCACGGATGCCGGGCGCGCGGAGGGGGGATCGGAACGTCCTCGAGGTCGACGAGCGGCAGCAGCCGCCGCAGGAACGGGCGCGCACCGACGAGGACGCCGCGGCCAGGTGCCCGCAGGTCTTCCGGCGGTGCTCCGGCGCCGGTGAGCCGGTCCGGCCGGCGAGCCCGCCGATGCGTCGACGTCGCCGGGTCGATGCCGTGGGCTCGACGGCGCTCTCCGCATCGGCACGGCCGGCCGTACGCTCGGTGGCGCACGAGCTCCGCGCTGACATCCCGCCTCGCGGGGAGGGCACCGTGGCCGAACCGCCGACGCAGGTGGACTCCGCCGTCATCGCCGCCGCGCTGGGACGGCTCCGGGGCGCTCCGCCGGCGCCGGAGGAACAGCTGTCGGAGGCGCTGACCGAGCTCGAGGTCGCCTACGAGGAGCTGCGGGTCGCCGAGGAGGAGCTGCGCACCCAGCAGGAGACCATCGCCGAACTGCTGGCCACCGACCGGCGGCGCCGGGAACACCAGCTGGCCGACACGCTGCCGGTGGCGCTGCTGCGGACCGACGCCGAGGGGCAGATCCTGCACGGCAACCCCGCCGCGGCCCAGCTGCTCGGCCTGCCCGCCGCCCGGCTGGCCCGGCGGGTGCTGCTGGCCTCGGTCGAGCTGGCCGACCGCGGCCCGCTGCGCCGGGCGCTGTCGGTGCTGGCCACCGGCGAGCGTGGCGAGGCCCAGGTCGACGTCACCTTCCATGGCCGGGACGGGCGGGCCCGGCCGGTCCGGCTGTTCGGCTGGCCGGAGGCGACCTCGCCGGGACCGGCGGTGCTGCGCTGGCTGGGCATCGAAGCGCCCGCCATCGGCAGCCCGGCCGCGCTGCCCCCGGCCGGCGAGGCGGCAGCCACCGAGCCGGTGGCCACGGAGGCGGCCGGCGAAGCCGGCGGCGCGGGGATGGCGATGGCCCAGGCGTTCGCTGAGCTGGTCCTGCTGCCGCTGGACGCCGGTGACGAGCAGCGGCTGCTGCACCGGATCGTCACCGTCGTCCGCGGAGCAGTGCCCGGCGCGACCGCGCTGAGCATCAACGTCGGCCCGCCGATGGAGCCACAGCTGCTGGCCAGCGACGACACCGTCGCGCAGGTCTTCGACGGCCACCAGATGGTCGCCGGGGAGGGCCCCTGCCAGGACGCCTACGAGCAGCGAGCCGTCGTCGTCACCGCCGACGTCACCACCGACGCCCGCTGGCCGCGGCTGCGCGGCCTGCTCACCGATGCCGGCGTGCGCAGCGTGCTGGCCGTGCCGGCGCAGCTGCCCGACCAGCGGTGGATGGTCCTCAACGTCTACAGCGACCGCCCGGGCGTGTTCACCGGCGGCAGCGTCCGGCTGGGGGAGATGGTCGCCGCGGCGGTCGCCGCCATCCTGCGCGAGGTCGCCGAGCGGGCCGCGCTCGGACAGCTGGCGGCCAACCTGGAGCGGGCGCTGACCTCCCGGGCGGTCATCGACCAGGCGAAGGGAGTGCTGATCGCCCGCACCGGCGGCTCCGCCGAGGACGCGTTCGACCGGCTGTCCCGGCTCAGCCAGGCGCTCAACGTCAAGGTCCGCGACCTGGCCCCGATGGTGGTCGCGGGCAATCCGGACGTGCTGACCATCCTCGACCGCATCTGACCGGGCCGCAGGTCGCCGTCGTCGTCCACCTCGCCGAGGCCCGGGCACTGGAGTGCTGTGGCGGAGCCCCGTCCGATGTCGGCGGCCCTCTGGCGGCGTGCTTCGTTTCCGGGCGAGTCCGCGGGGTGGACCGTTCGTCGGCAGGGGTAGCCGGCCGGTGGCGGGCTGCGCACGCTCCCCCCGTGACGGCAGCACCCGAGCGGTCGCCGCTCAGCTGTAGGCGGGCCGCGGCCGTGCGCCAGTCCGCTGAAGCGATCCGGGCGGCCGCCGCGACGGCCGCCGCCGCGGCGTTGAGCTACGACGCCGTCGCGGACGCCGCGGACGCCGCCGCCGGCACCACCGATGAGCCCGAGCCGCACCGGAACCGGGCGGCACGGGCGCGCACACGGGCCGACGCGCAACGCCGCCTGGCGCTGCGGATGTGGGCGCGGGCCGACGCGCTCGAGTCCGCCGCGCGCTGACCGGCGGTTCCCCGGCAGGCGAACCGACACCCCCACGAAGCGCAGCCGCGGGCCGGCTCGGTCGGCGCCGTCCGCGGCCGGGGAGTCCACTGACCGCGGGTCGCCGCGTGCGGCCGGTTTCTCGGACGAGCAGCGCCCCGCTGAGCCCAGGCGGTGGCCCTCCGCACGCGGCGCCCCACGAGCAGGCAGCGAGGGCACCGGTGGGCGCGATGGCCGACGGCTGGGGGCACGCGCAGCGCGGAGGGCCGACGAACCGGTCCGCGGTAGCGGCGCGTCGCGCCGCTGCGGCCGAGCGGGCCCGGCGCTCCGCGGCCGAGCTCGTCGCCGAGGCACGTGCCTGCTCCCAGCGCGCCGAGGTGCTGCGCCGGGCGCTGGAGCGCCGTCGGCTGCGGGCCGCACAGGACGGGTCAGGTGCGCAGGGTGCGGCTGGGCAGCACGCCGTAGGCGGCCCGGTAGTGCTCGGTGAACCGGCTGGGGGTGAAACCCCAGCGCGCCGCGACGGCGGTGACGGTCACCCTGTCGCCGGGCGTCGCGTTGCGCAGCTGCCGGTGGGCCTGTTCGAGACGGACTCGGCGCAGGTAGGCCATGGGCGTCGTGCCGAGGTGCCGCCGGAACGCCAGCTGCACCGCTCGTGGGGTGACGTAGGCGGCCCGGGCGATGTCGGCGACGGAGAGATCGAGGTCGGGATTGGCCTCGATGTAGGCCACGGCTCGGCGCAGCGTGCCGGGGTGGGCGTCCACCCGGTCGGCAGGCACCAGCGCCGGCAGCAGGGTGTGGGGGAAGACGGTCACGGCGGTCGCGGCGAGCAGCCGTCCGGCAGGACCGAGAACCAGCGGGGATGCGGCCATCTCGGATCCGGCGAGCAGGTCGTCGACGAAGCGGGTGACCTGCCGCCATCGAGCAGCTCCGCCGGGAGTGGCCTGCGAGGCGGTGAACCGCCACGGCTCGTTCGTGGCGGGAGTGCCCCGGGCGACGTCCGTGAGCAGTGACTGTGGGAGGGCGACGCTGAAGGTCCGAGCTTCATGACTGTCGGCGACGGCTCGGGTGTCGGGGTGATTGGCGATGAACACGTCCCCGGGCACGTACCGCTCGAGGTCGTGCCCGCGGTCGTACCCGATGGCACCGGCGACGGCTACGGAGATGAGGACGTCGTCCTGGCCGGCCAAGTCGAACGTGAGGTCGGCCGGCACCCTGACATCGCTGATGCTGAACGCACCCGCGTCCAGCATCCTGACGCTGGCCTCCCATCTGGTGTCCGGGGAAGCCTTCAGCTGCAGCCGGCCGCCGAAGAGGTCGTCGATGAGCTCTCGCGCCTCGCCCGGGTCAGACGTGGCGTACTGATGCCGCCGTAGTGCTCCCGGTGTGGGGGTTTCCATGCCGCTCTCCTCCCCCGCTCGTGAGGCGATGTCAACTCGCAGGGCGATGTCAGTCCGAGGACCATCAGGTGCGCAGGGTGTGGGCGGGGGTCACCCCGTAGGCGGCGCGGTAGGCGGCGGCGAACCGGTCGGGCTTGGCGAACCCCCAGCGGCGTGCGATCGCCGCCACCGTGTCCCCGGCGGTGGGGTCGGCGGCCTGCAGCTCCCGGTGCGCACCCTCCAGCCGCACCCGCCGCACATAGCCCATCGGGGACAGCCCGAGGTGGCGGGTGAAGGCCAGCTGCAGTGCCCGCGGGCCGACCCCGGCGGCGCGGGCGACGTCGGTCACGGTGATCCGCAGCGAGGCGTGCCCGTCCACGAACGCCACCGCCCGGCGCACCACCGCCGGCGCCACCGCGCCGGCGCCGGGCAGGTAGCCCGACGTCATCGTCGTGTTCGGGAACGCCGCCAGCGCGGTCGCCGCCACCAGCTCGGCCAGCTGCGCGGCGACCAGCGGCTCGGCCAGCCCGCTGCCGGGATCGGCCACCTGCTGGTGCACGAACCGCATCAGCCCCACCCACGTGCGGCGCATCGGCTCGGACACCGGTCCCATCCCGTCGAACCGGACATCGGTCCCGGGGACCCCCAGCCGCTCCTCGGCCACCCGCTCGATCACCGCCAGCGGCAGCCGCACGATGCCCACGTCCACGTCGTCCCACTCGTTCGTGAACGGCACGCCGGTCGGGCACCGGAACACCACGCCCGGTCGCGTGATGACCTGCTCCCGGCCCGCCACGTACCGGCACCCACCGCTCACCGGACTGGCCACCACGAGGTCGCTCAGCGGAGCGACCGCGCAGCGCATGCCCGCGGTGAACCGCAGCCGGTCCGCGGTCAGGTGACCGGCCGTTGCCGACCGGAGCTCGCAGGTGAACGACCCGCGGACGCCGGAGAACGCGAGCGGACGCTCCGAGCGGTAGAGGTCGGTGAGCACGGCCTGGGCGACGTCCGGCTCCCGGATCGACAGCTCGACGACCTCGACCGGCATGACGCGACTCCGAGGGTGCGCGTTCCAGGGGCCGTGGCTGGGCCGCCACCGGCAGCGCCGGCCCGGCCGACGGTAGCCGCCGACACCCGCGGTGCGAAGCCCTTCGCCCCGCAGCGCAGTGGATGCCGCTTCGCGCACGCACTCGACGGAGTACGGATGGGGCTACCCAGGTGGCCGCCGCGGTCACGCTCGCCGCCGCAATCTCACGCACGCCACCGCGATCACGCCCACGCACCCCGCCGCGATCTCAGGCTCGCATGACGCAATGGTGGCGCTCGCCGACAAGGGCGGAGTGGCCGACGAAGCTGCCGGCGCGCACGGTCGCCGGCCCGGGCACCCGTGGAGAAGCCTGGTGAGGACGGGCCGATCGGCCGCTCACCGTGTCCGTGCGGTCAGCCGCTTGGTGAACAAGACCAAGTCGTCACCGTCGGTCCACCAGTCCGGGACCTGGGCGATCCGGTCGTAGCCGCACCGGTGGTAGAAGGCGCGGGTACCGGCGTACTGCGGGGTGCCCGAGGTCCGCACGGCCAGCAAGCGCCCGCCGCGGGCGGACAGGTCGGATTCGGCGTAGCGCATCAGCATCCGTCCGGTACCGCGACCCTGCACATCCGGATGGACCGCGATCATGGTGAGGTCCCAGACGCGGTCGGCGGCCTCTTCGGGCCGGTAGTACACGACCGCCGTCACCGTCCTCGCCGCAGGTGGGCCGGCGAGCGCGGCGGGATGCACCGGCAACTCGGCCTCCTGGACCAGGCAGGTCCGACCATCGCCATCACCATCGCCGTCGCCGTCGCCCGGTCTCGGCATCCGGATGAGTGGTCCGAGCTCGTCGTCGAGGAAGGCCGCCTCGTCGGCCGTGAACATGCCGGCCGCGACGACGAGGTCGCGCACCGCCGCAAGGTCACTCGCGCGTAGTGGTCGCAGCACGACGGCCAGCCTCGACCATGCGATCCACACGGCGAAGCCCATTTCGGAGTCGTCGGTCATCGCCGACACGCGGGCGCGGCGCGCGGAGCGGAGGCCGAGTGGTTGGCGAACACCCACCTCGCCACGCCCGCCTCCACTCCGGTGGGCCGGTGGCCCTCACCGCGGCGAGTCCCACAGCACCGCCGGCGTCTGGGGGTCACGACCACCCGGGGGAGCTGCGGAAGCCCCGCCGACTGGCTCGGGGCCACCGACGGCGTGGACGCGCTGTACGTCGTCCTGCCCATCCGCGCCGACGCCCCGGAGCTCGTCGGCGCCCTGCTCGAGGCGACGCCGCCCGGGGCACACGTCGTCCTGCTCTCCGAGAGGGACGCCGATCAGGCCGGCCCCGTCGGGTGGTCCGTGCGGGCCGAGGACGTCGTCCGCAGCAGCGGCCACAGCCGGTCGATCCTGCGGCCGAGCTGGTTCATGCAGGTCTTCACCGACGCGCGCTCCTACGACGAGCACGGAGTCCCGGACGAGATCGACGGTCATCCGACAGCGGGCGACGCGGTGGGTGTGGAGCGCGGCCACGATGCTGGCGTCGAGGTCGACGACCCGGGACCGGCCGGGCTCCCGACCAGCCGCTGGCCGGGGCCCTCGCCCTCCACCACCCCGACACTGGGCCGGACCTGCAGCCGAGCGGTACGGAGGTCGAGGTCCCAGCAGCGCAGAGCGAGCGCCTCGAGGCGACGCATCCCGGTGGCCGCCGGCATGAGCTCGCGAGCGCGTCCTCAGCGTCTGCCCGATCGAGGAACCGGGGCCCCTGGGGGTCGCCGTGTGACGCGGTCTGCCGGGTCGGATCACCACGGGTCGGCCACGGCGCTCCGTGCTGCCTCGCCGATCCCGTCGAGGGAACCGGTCGAGGCAACCGGGAGCCTCCGTCACGGCCCCCTATGCGGAGCCACGCTGGAGGTGGTGAACGACCTCCTCGAGCTCGGCGGACGGCGACACGTCGAGGTACTCGCAGTCCTCGAGAGCCTCCGGCGCATGCCCGGGGGCCCAGTAGAAGGCCTGTCCCGCCTCGTAGGTCGAGTCACCGTCCTTGGTGTGCATGACCAGGCGACCGGAGATCATGTAGCCCCAGTGGGGGCAGGAGCAGAGGTCATCCGGAAGGCCGGCCAGACCCGACCGGAGGTCCGCCCCGGCCGGTAGGCGCACCCAGGCGATGTTGTTCTCACCGGCCCGGTCGGTCCGGAACTCCACACCTCCTCCCTCGATTGCCAGCGGCAGGTCCGTGCGGTCGAACGCGCGCATGGTGTCTCCTCGGTTCGAGTGGTCCGCGGGGCCGGATCAGGGCTCGATGTTCTGGTTCAGCCGGAACAGGTTCCCGGGGTCGTAACGCCGCTTCAGCTGCCGCAGGCGGTCGTAGTTGTTGCCGTAGTTGGCGCCGGCCCGTGACTGGTCGTCGGCCGAGGCGAAGTTGACGTAGCCACCCACTTCTGAGTGGGGGGCGATGGCCGCGTAGTAGTCGCGGACCCAGGCCGTGTTGCGCTCGTTGTCCGCCGGGTCCGGCCACATCCCCGCGATCACCGGCGCGAAGGACGCATCGCGGTGGCCGAACGCCGTGGCGTCCCCCGCCACGTCGTGGACGGCACCGTTGATCGGGTACAGGTGCACCGTCGAGTTGACGGTGGGCACCTGCGGCCCGTGCTCCATGTGCGCGGCGATCGCGTCGTCGGTGAGCTCCCTGACGAAGGCGGCCTTCCAGTAGTGCTGCAGCCCCGGCGGCACCAGGGCGTCGAACGCGCTGTTGAGCGCCGCGTACGGCATCTCCCCGATGTGCTCGGCCACCGGACGGGCCACCTGCCGGAAGCCGTCGAGCAGGCGCTCGCCCTCGGCCGGGTCGCCCGTCCAGCAGGACACCAGCGCCACGAACGGCTCCCCGACCCGGTTCTCCGGTACGAAGGGCAGCGGTGGCGCGATCTGGAAGGCGGGGAAGCCGCCGTACTCGCGCGGCGCCGTCCGGATGAACTCGCGGAAGTGGGTCAGGAGGGCCGTGCCGTCAGAGAGCTCGAAGAACATCGGACCGCCGTAGACCGTGGTCACCGGGTGCAGCCGGTAGGTGAACCGGGTGACGGCACCGAAGTTGCCGCCGCCACCGCGCAGTGCCCACAGCAGCTCGGGGTCTTCGGACTCACTCGCGATCACGACCGCCCCGTCGGCGGTCACCACCTCGGCGGACAGCAGGTTGTCGCAGGAGAGTCCGTAGCCGCGGCAGAGGTAGCCGATACCCCCGCCGAGCGTGAGGCCACCGATCCCGGTGGTGGAGATGATGCCACCGGTCGTCGCCAGGCCGTGAGCGGCGGTGACGTCGTTGAACCGGCCCCAGGTGGTGCCGCCCCCGGCGGTGGCCGTGCGGGTCTCGTCATCGACGTCCACCGCCTGCATGGCCGAGAGGTCCGCCACGAGCGCGTCGTCCGCGGTGCCGAAGCCCGGCACGCTGTGCCCGCCGCCGCGTACGGCCAGCGGGATCCCCGTCTCGGCGGCGTGCCGCACCACGGCCACGACGTCGGCCGTGTCCGCGCACCGGACCACCGCCGCCGGACGGGCGTCGATCATGGCGTTGTAGACGTGCCGGACGTCCTCGTAGTCCTCATCCCCCGGACGGACCAGGGGTCCTCGCACGCGATCGGCGAGGGCGTCGAACGCTGACATGACCATGGCTGCTCCTCGGATGGGTCGCGTTCTTCCGCTCGGGCGGGATGCGATCGACGGTAGGGACGTCGCGGCACCCGCACATGACCAGAAGTGCGCATCGACTCGCGGCCGCTCATGACCAGATCTGGTCATCGACGCGGCGGGCGTGCGCGGTCTAGCCTCGCTGTCGTGTCCGGCTGGGCACCACCGTCGCTGCCGGCGCGCTGGTCCTCACCGGCGCGTCCAGCCTTCGTCGGCCGGTGGTGCGAGCTGGCCACGTTCGAGGAGGTCTGGACCGCGGTTCTCGCCGGCAGCCGGCAGGTCGTCTTCGTCGGGGGCGAGCCCGGAGCAGGCAAGTCTCGCCTGGTCGCCGAGGTGTCCACCACCCTGCACCGGCACGGGGCCGCCGTGCTGGTGGGCACGTGCGCGGCGGAGTTCGGGCCGCCCTACCAGCCGTTCGGCGAGCCGCTCGCGGCACTGCTCGGCGCCCGGGGCGAGGCCAGGCAGGACGAGCGGCTGTCGCTCCTCGCGGGACGGAGCACAGTGGTGCATGCCGACGGTCCGTCGCACGAGCACCGCCGAGTGCTGTACGACGCGGCGGTCGAGGCCCTGTGCGACGCAGCCGCCGACCGACCGCTCGTCCTCGTGCTGGAGGATCTCCACTGGGCCGGGGCGTCGTCGTTGCAGCTGCTCGCGCACCTCGTGGAACGCACCGCGGACGCGCCGATCCTCCTGCTGGCCACCCACCGCACCACGGCGCCGGACCGCTCGGCGGGGCTGGTTCGCACCATCGCCCAGCTGTACCGGCTCGACGGCGTGCGACGGCTCGACCTCGCCGGCCTGGCGGCGGAGGACATCGCTCAGTACCTGGTCGTGGAGGGACACCTCTCCCCACGTGCCGCGCGCAGCGCGGCGACCGTGCTGCGGGACCAGACCGGTGGCAATCCGTTCTTCCTGCGCGAGCTGTGGCGGGACCACCTCGCGCGCGGCGGGGCGGGCCTGGCGGGAGGGAAGGCGCCGGCCTCGGTCCGGGACACGATCCTCAGCCGCCTGGAACGCCTGACGTCCCCCGGGCGACAGACCGTCGAGCTGGCCGCCGTCGTCGGGGAAGACGTCGATGTCGCCACCGTGCTCGCCGCGGCCGAGTGGAGTCGCGAGACCACCCTGGCCGGGCTGGACGAGGCCGTCGCGTTCGGTCTCATGGAGCTCGTACCGCCCTCGGACGACACGCTGCGGTTCCCGCACGCCCTGTGCCGGCAGGCGGTCCTCGACCTGATGCCGACCTCGCGTCGCCTCCACCTGCACGCCGGTGTGGCACAGGCGGTCGAGACCACCGTCCCGGATTCCGAGCGACGGACCCAGCGGCTGGCCTTCCACTACGCGCAGGCGCAGGCCCTCGGTCACGCCGCCGAGGCGCTGCGCTACCTGACCGACGCAGCCCGGGCGGCGGAGCGGAGTCTGGCCCACGAGGACGCGGCTGGGTGGTTCGAGCAGGCCGCTGGCCTCAGCGAGGACGACGCCGAGCGCAGTCGGCTGGTACTCGCTGCGGCGGGCAGCCACCTGCTCGCCGGCGACTTCGCGCGGGCCCGGGCAGTCGCCGAGCGAGTGGCGACCGACGCGGGATCCTCCGCTGAGCGGCTGGCCGGCGCGGTGGCGTACGAGGACGCGTCCTGGCGTCCGGGCCTCCCGGGGCACCGAGCGGTGGAGCTGCTCGTCGACGCCCTGGCGGGGATCGAGCCCGACCCGACCGACCCGCGCTACGTGCGGGGCCTGGCCAGCCTCGGCCGGGCGATGGCCTTCACCGGTGCCACCGCCGAGGCCGGCGCCCTCGGTCGTCGAGCGGTGAGGCTGGCGCGGGAGCAGGGGGACGACGACCTACTCGCCCACGCGCTCCAGGCCAGTCTGTGGAACGGCCTGCGCCCCAAGGACGCGCCGGACAAGCTGGCCCGCGCGGGAGAGCTGTCCCGGTTGGCCGACCGGACGGGCGCGCTGGGGCACCTGGGACCGGCGGCCTACTACCGCGGCGTCATCTCCTACCTGCAGGGCGAGCCCGTTGCCCTCGCACAGGCCCACGACGACCTCGTCCGGATGGCGCGGGCAACGGGCCAGACGTTCTTCGACTACATGGCCGGCTGCATCAGTTGCGCCCGGCAGTTCATGGCCGGGGACTTCGCCGCGGCGCACCGCACCTGTGGGGATCTGCTCGATCTGGGCACGTCGTTCGGCAGCGACGACACCGAGGGCCCGTGCGCCGTGCAGAGCTACATGATCCGGCGGGAGAGCGGGGCGGTCGGCCAGGTCCGCCACCTCATCAGCGGTGAAGAACGGCCCGAGGAGCACTGGGCACCGGGTCTGCTCGCCCTCTACACCGAGCTCGGGCTGGCCGTGCCGGCGGCGCGGCTGCTCGCGTGGTTGTCCGAGGGCCGGCTGGCGGGCTACGAGGACTCGGCGCAATGGCCGTGCGTCCTGGTGTACGCGGTCGAGGCGGCCCTCTTCCTCGAGGACCGGGCTGCGGGGCGGGCACTGCGCCCGCTGGTGGCCGAGTACGCCGGGACCAACCTCGTGGCCGGTCAGTTCGTCGCCGTGTTCGGCAGCGCCGACCGGTACCTCGGCGCCCTCGACTCACTGCTGGGCGAGCCGGCGGACGAGGAGCTGGCCTCGGCCGTTGAGATGGACACCCGCATGGGGTCCGCTGTGCACCTGGCCCACAGCCTCGCGGCGCAGGTGGTGCACGGTCGCCGGACGGGTGCCGACTCCAGGGTCATCGACGAGCTGGCCGGACGGGTCCGCGGGCTGGCGGAGCCCCTGGGACTCCAGCGCGTCCTGCGGATCCTCAGGGGGACGCGCGCGTCCGTGCCGGCACCCCGGCGGCCCGGGGGCCTGACGTTCCGCGAGACGGAGGTGCTCCGGCTGCTCGGGGAGGGTCTGCTCAACCGGGAGATCGCCGAGCGTCTGTTCATCAGCGAGAACACGGCCGCCAACCACGTACGCAGCATCCTGGTCAAGACCGGGTCGGGGAACCGTACCCAGGCGGCGGTGTTCGCCGCAGCTCACGGGCTGCTGGACCAGCAGCCACCCCTCAGAGCGGGGCCAGGGAACCGTCCGGCCGGATCGACGCGGTCATCTCGACGATGACGTCGGCGGGCAGCCCGGCGCGGGCGGCGGCACGGCGGATGGCCTCTGCGGAGGGCGCCTCGTACAGGCAGTAGGTCTTGCGCTTGTCGGCGGAGAGGAACGAGTAGAGCCACTGCACGCCTTCGTCGGCGTTGATCCGGTTGACCCCGTCCACGTCCTCGGCGCTGAGGTCCAGGTCGTCGGCGAATCGACGTTCGATCATGAAGACAGGCATCGGCCGGCCCTTCGACGGGCGTCCGACGGTACTCGGGCACGCCCACGATGGACCGACCGCACGCACGCATCCGGCGGGAGTCCGCCGCACACGGGCACCCCCGCAGTCCGCGACGAGCCACCGCGCACGACTCTCGGATCGGGAAGTTCCGTGTGCGTGCGGAGCCAGTCGCCTCTCGGACGCAGCAGACCCGAGGGAGCACCGGCCCGATGCTCGGCGCGGTCATCAGCGTCGGCAGGAACCGGTGCTCGGCTCCCTCGCGGCGCAGCGCGGCCTCGCAGTCGTCGATCTCGCCGTCCAGGACGTCGATCAGCGGCAGCGCGGCGGTCACGTCGCCGGCCCACGGCTCGGGCGGCCCCAGCCCCTCGAGCAGCCGCCGGCCGGCCACGCCGAACAGATCCGATACCGGACACGGGTGGCCAAAGGCCAGCAGGGTGGCGGGCCACCCGACGGCGTGGCGCCTGTGCGACGACGGGTTCGGCTGGCGCGCCGCGGTCACCTGGCGGCAGCTGCACGACTACGGCTGGGGCCGTCACCTCACGAGTGTGCCGCCGGAGCGCGTCCGCCTTCGGGCGCGGTGAGGCGCTGCACTCCCGATGAATGCCCCGGGATGTCGACCGCCGCGGCGTCGGGAGTCCTCGTCGTCCACCCGCTCGATGACCACCGCCGCGGAGGGATGCCCTCGGCCGAGGTGGGCGGTCCGCTCGTTGTTGATCGCTGATTGGTCGCGGGCCCGGCCCCGCGACCGCGTCAGGCCGCTGACCTGCGGTGATGCTCCCCCGATTGGACTCGAACCAATAACCCTGCGAGTTGATCTTGACATCGTCGGCAGCGGTTGGTTGGCGACGAACCTGCAGTTCAGCGGCCGTCCATGGCATCGGCCGACGTTGGTCATCGTCGGGCATCGAGGGTGGTTTGTTGGTCGTAAGTTGGTCGCGTCATCGCGGGCTCCTTGAAGCACTGAACCGCTGACGATTCGCCCGTGTGGACTTGACGCACCGTTGAGGGAATCGAGCCGCCGGAGCAGGATTCGGACACCCCCTCCAGGAGGCAGCCATGAGTCGCAGACACCAGCTGCTTCGCTCCGCGATAGCAGCGGCCGCGACCGTCGCGGCCGGCCTGTTGACCCGGGCAATGACCAAGGCCGCGAGCGCTCCCTAGGACGAAACTGTCGGCCCTCCCGGGTCCTCGAGTAGTGACCCTGGCTGACCGACGGGCATGGTCCACGCCATAGGGCACCACCTCACGGGTGGAGGACGACTGGCGCTCCCTGCTGGGCGGGCTGCCGCTCGAGCAACGCCCCAAGGCCTCCGCGGTGTACGAGCCACTCCACACCTCCCGACTTACACCTTCAGCAGCGTCGAGTCGAGCCCCGGGCATGAGACGCTCATGCTGTCCTCGTGGCGAAAGCCATGACGACGACGATCGACTTCGCCGCCCTCGCTGCCGGTGCCACCGTGGCCACGACCGCCGAGTTCCCCACCGCGACGACGCCGCGCACCCAGGCCGCGGACCCCGCGCTGGTCAAGCTGGTCGAGCAGGCCCGGAAGGAGGCAAGCGCCGCGAGCTGCCTGGTCGGATCTCGACGCAGCCGTTCGAGGGCCGCAAGGGCGCCAGCGAGTACACGACGATCGCAGGCGCACTGCACAAGGCCGCTCGCCAGGTCGGCTGCAAGGTCCAGGTCCGGCGGTTCGACGCCGACGCGACCAGCGCGCGGGTCACCTTCCGCGTCGCGCCGTGAGGCTGGTCGCCTATCTGCGTGTGTCCACGAACGTCCAGGCCGAGCGAGGATTCGGCCTGGACATTCAGGACGCGCAGGTTCGCCAGTGGGCGCAGGCCAACCACCACGAGATCGCGGCCGTGTGCAGGGACAAGGGCGTCTCGGGCACCACGGACGCGGTCGATCGGCCCGGCCTGGCGTGCGCCCTGGCGGGGATCCCTGGCGATGCTGACGCGGTCGTCGTCGCCAGGCTAGATCGGCCGGCGTCTTCGCGGAGCTGGATCGCAACATGATCACCAAGCGGCTGCGTGACGGTCGACGCGCCAAGGCTGCACAGGGCGGCAAGGCCGTCGGGCGCTATCCGTTCGGCTGGTCCAAGGACGGCGAGGTCGTGCGCGAGCAGCGCGTGCTCGTGGCCATGCGCGACCTCCGCCGAGACGGGCTGCGCTGGCAGGACGTCGCCGAACGGCTCAACGCCGGCGGCGCCGCCTACCGGCCCCGCAACGCCGACGCGTGGACGGCCGCCGGGCTGGCGAAGGTCGGTCGTCGGGCTGGCATCGGTTGAGCCCACCCGTCAGGACGGCGAGCGCCCGTCCAGGCCAGCGACGACGCCGACTGCGAACGAACCCACAGTCGGCGTTGCCGTCCCGCTCCCAGGCCATTGCAGCCGGTGATGCGAGAGCCGCCGAACTTGGGTAAAGCGTGCATCACCCACCGATGCCGACGCACGGACTGGCGACGACCAGCGCGCCCCGTTCCGGATGGGAGAGACACGTATACCGACGGTCAGGGGCGTGCGCACCCCCTACTGCCTAACGTCGGGGCCAGGGCTGGTGGGTTGGGCTTTGAGTCCCTCAGGTCCTGCCCCATTCATAATCGAGTTTTCGCAGGCGCTCCCACAACCTTCGTGCTCGCTCCGGGTCGTAATTCTTCGTCGTCAGTCCTTCCAGTTGTGGCGGGTGTCCGTGTTGCGCTCCTGGTGGTCGCCCCGGTCGCCGTCACCGAACCAGTCGCACAGGTCGACCAGGCGGGGTGCCCTCACGTCGGCGGTCTCGGACACGGCCAGGCCGGTCTCGGTGTCGATGACCAGGTCGAAGTAGACGACACCGTGCTCGAAGTACGCCAGGTCGGGAATGCCGGCCGCTTCGAACGCGGCGGCGTCCACCGGCCCGAGCGCGGGGTACGGGTACAGGATCGACGGCCCGTGGTACCACGCGTCGTACTCGGACGCGTCGGCGGAGATGATCTCGTGGTACGGCCCGGAGACGTCGAGCTCATCGATGGTCTCGCCGGTGTCGGCGCGCGTCAGGTCGATGGTGTAGTCGCCGCGCATCTTGAACAGCGTCGAGCCGTCGCCTCGCGTGGTCTGGCGCCCCACGCGTTCGCGTACGTCGCCGCTCGTGATCGTGACGGTCGTGCCGCACGCCTCGACCTCGACGGCGGCATCGTAGAAGTCGGGGCGCAGTTCTTCGATCGGTACCCATGGGCCACTGCTCTCGGGCGTGTCGTCGTGCGCCAGAGCCGGTGATGCCGTGAGGCTCAGACCGGCGCCTGCGACGATGACCAGGCTGCCGCGTACGAAACGGTTCATGGGGGGCTCCTCGCTGAGAGGTGTCAACCTGCAGTTGTTGGTGGTTTGACCTGCGCAGGGCCCTGATGAGCCTCCCCCTGACCCCGGGCAGGACTGTGAATTGCGCCACAGCGCATGTCCAGGGTCTTGCAGCGGATATTCAGGTCACCGTCGTCGTCGACCCGCCAGTCGTCACGACCCGCAGGCGGCCATTCACGGGGTCAGTGCGGCTGGTCCGCGCCATGAAGCGGCCGGAATGATCCAACTTCGCCTCTTGGCTTGAGGCCATCGCGGCGCTCTGGGATCACGAAGACCCACCCGCTGGTGGCGTTCTCGACTCAATCAGTAGCACGTCGGGGGAGCCAGCGGCACCAGCGGGTAGGACTTGAGGTGCTCAGACGTAGAACAGGTTGTTGTCCGGGTTCCCGTCCGCCAGGTTGCGCTTCGTGCACTCCTCCCACGGCACGTCGTAGGACACGTGGATCTCCGAGTAACCACCATTCGAGTAGGAACACGACTCGTCCGGCCCCCATGCGGGCACGTAGGCCACCGACGACGAGCTCGATGAGCTGACGGTCGTCGGCTGGTTGCCCTTCTGGGTGTAGGTCGTACGCGTCGTGGTCGTTCGGTCGATGTAATAAACGGCTCTGTAGGACTCGCCGTACCCGTCACCGTCCGTATCCACGACCGGTGACCAGTCGAGGAATGGAAGTCCCCCCATCCTTCTCACGCACGGTCGTGCTGCTCTGCACCGTGCAGGTGCGCGTGCCCCTGCTCTCGGTGTACGTGCCACCCTGCGCGGCGCACCACTCGGGCGAGAGGCGGTCGGGCTTTGGCGGCGGAGCCGCCTGTGCCGGGGTTGCGCCGGACAGGACGATGCCGACGCCCACCGCTGCGGCGGCACCGATGGTGCATGCAAGGCTGGTCTTCATCGGTTCCCACCACCCGCGATGTTGTCGATCGCGTTGAAGCTCCCGCGGTTCTGAAACAGCAGACAGAGCGTCCGGTCGCCGTTCTTGTCGAGCCTGTCGAGCGTCTCCTCCCGGACCTGGATCAGGAACTCCTCGGACGTGCCCGGCTCGAAGAGCGAACGGATGATTTCGAGCTGCTCGTTCTCGTCGGCGGCGGAGAACGGAGCGGGGCACGCTCCGACGGGTGGCGCCGCGGACGCGATCGGCGCAGCGACTAGCACGAGACCGGCGCCCACCGCGGCAGCTGCGGCGAGTTGAGTAAGGCGGTTCATGGCGATCAGTCCTTCCAGTCATGGTGGTAGCGACGCGACAGGTGGCCCGAGACCGTAGCGAAAAAGTCGAGCTTGTGGCGCGATGGCGTCGGGCGAGTTCGGCTAGAGCGTTTCGCTCGAAGGTTTGGATCAAGATTCATTACTCGACGTGTATAGGAGATGTCATGGCGCGACGCATTCCGCGTATAGTTTGCGCAGAGCGACGGCCCGGCGCCTATCTGCGAGGGCAGCAGCGGTGACTCCGACGGCGCGACCTGGCGCCGTGGCGGCCCTCCCGATGTGCGAGTCGATCACCACCGTGATGACGCACCGGAGCGCCACCCATGGACCGGATCAGGACACTGCTCGGCCGCGTCACCGAGCTCAGCGATGACGAGCTTTAAGCGCTGAAGAACCTCGTCCTCGAAGAGTTCGACGCCATGGGCTCGGACCCGGCGAAGGTCATGGGCGTCAACGAGGCCGAGCAGCTGGAGTCGCTGGCCGCCGCCGCGACGACCGTCAAGAACGAGGTCCGTCGCCGCGAGGACGCCGTTCTGCGATCGCACGAGGCGACGCGCGTGCTGGCGTCGTTCCGGACAGAGCCGGTCACGGTCTCACCGCGCGTCCCCGACGACCGGCTGCCCGTCCCCCGGCGGATGAGCACTGGCGGGGGCCGAGCCCTCACGGCCAGCGGCGTGGAGCTGTCCAACAGCGACGACTTCACCCAGGAGTTCCTGACCCAGCTACGCACCTACACCGTGGCGAGCAGGTCAGGAGCGTCGTGGACCGGCGCCCCGTCCGACGCGCCACACCGGGTCGTGGACCTGCGCCGGGTCAGCACCGTCTGCACGCGCCCCCAGAGGAGACGACCGTGGCGACTTCCTTCATCGCGCCACCGGCTCGCGGAACAACCTGAGCCCCTCATGGTCGACCGATCGGCGCCACCGAGGGCCGCCCGTTCTCACTGGAGATGCACAAGATCGAGAGGGACACACCTCTTGCTCGTAGGGACGGTGCTGAGGTGCACGACTCACGAGCGTCAGCCGCGCGTGATGGTGCGCCGTGGGGAAACTGCTCAGCGTCGTTGTCGGCGGCTACCGTCTGACGCCATGAGCGAGCGTGGGGCGGTCGAGGACCCCCTGGCCGGATGGGACCCTCGCCGTCGTGCGTCCCTGGAGCGCCTCTGGCAGCGGTTTCACGAGGCCGCCGGCGACGCCCGCCTCAGTGACGAACTGCTGGCCGAGCGCCGACAGGAGACCCGCGCAGCTGGCCGTGCCGGCCCCCACGGAGAGGTCGGCGTCGATCGGCGCCCCGGTTCCCGCCCGACTGACGGCGGCCCGAGCGGCGAGTGATCGTCCTTGACGCCTCCGCCCTGCTGACGCTGATCAACCGCGAGCCCGGCTGGGAGGTCGTGGCCCGCGCCGCGGCCAGCGACGATGCCACGATCAGCGCGGTCAACTACTCCGAGGTCCTGCAGAAGGCCGCCCGTGTCGGGATCGCCGCCGAGGAGATCGATGCCGCGCTCGACGAGCTGGCCATCTCCATCACGCCCTTCGGGCGGCTCGATGCCCGGCTCGCGGCGTCCTTCTACCGGCACCGGTCCGACCTGCTGGCCGACCGGGTCTGCCTGGCCCTGGGACGCAGCCTGTCCAGCGTCACCTACACCGCCGACCGATACTGGCTGAACTGGGCGGACGACCTCGATGTGCACGTGGTCGTCATCCGCTGACGCCGAGGACAGCGGGCTCGTGCGACCTCGACGCGCCTCGCCGACGCCGCTCGGAAGGCAGGATCTCCAGTCCTCCTCCGGTACGGCGCCCGACTCAGGAACGGGCCCCCGCCTCAGCACGTGACCTCGGCCTGCACAACGACCGGAGTCCCGTCGACAGGCTGGCTGAGGACCGGCGGCCACCGGAACCGGACCTTCAACAGCCGGGGCACGGCTCGCACGTGTCAACCCGGCGTCCACAGGTCCCGGTCGTCCCCAGCCGGCCCTCGCCTCGCCGGTCTCATACCACGGCGGCCCGGAGGCTGGCCACGGCTGCGGTGCCGACCTCCGCAGCGCAGCCCGCGGGAGCGCGAGGAGTCGTCATGGGAAGGCCGCCACTGCCGGTGGGGACCTTCGGCAAGATCGACTTCCTCGTGGTCGGCAAGGGCCGGGTGCGGGCCCGGGCCAGCTTCCGCGACTTCGACGGCCGGCGCCGCTTCGTGACTCGCTACGGCCTCACCCGCGCGCACGCCGAACGCCGTCTCCGCGAGGCCCTGCGCGACCGAGGCGGAATGACGACCCCGGCCGCGACCGCCGACAGCCGGCTGGCCACCGCCGCACAGCTGTGGCTGGCCGAGGTCGAGACCAGTGAGCTGGCCGCGGGCACCAAGCGGCTCTACCGCTTCGTCGTCGACTCCTACGTCCTGCCCGGCCTGAGCGAGCTGCGGCTGCGCGAGATCACCGTCCCCGCGGTCGACCGGCTGCTGACCGCCGTCCGCAGCAGCCACGGCGCCGGCGCGGCCAAGTCCACCCGCAGCGTCCTGTCCGGGATCCTCGCCCTCGCCGTCCGCCACGGTGCCCTGCCCACCAACCCGGTCCGCGAGACCTCCCTGCGGCGCACCGCCCGCCCGGGGAAGACCCCGCGGGCGCTCACCGTCGCCGAGGCCCAGCGACTGCGAGAGGAACTCGCCGCCGACCCCGAGGCCGTCCGCCTGGACCTGCCCGACTTCGTTGACCTCATGCTCGGCACCGGCGTGCGCATCGGCGAGGCCTGCGCCATCCGCCCGACCGCGGTCGACCTGGACGCCGCCACCCTGGCGGTCACCGCCACCGTCGTCCGCGTGCCCGGCCTCGGCCTGGTCATCCAGGAGGTGCCCAAGTCCGACGCCGGGCGGCGCACCATCGCCCTGCCGCCGTTCGTCGTCGACCTGCTCCGCCGCCGCTGCGCCGCCATCCCCTCGGACGCCGACCCGCCGGTGCTCTTCCGCAGCCCGCACGGCCGGCTGCGGGATCCCAACAACACCAGCGGCGACCTGCGCAAGGCGCTCGACCGGGCCGGCTTCGACTGGGTCACCTCCCACACGTTCCGCAAGACCGTCGCCACCCGGCTCGACGAGGCCGGACTGTCCGCCCGGCAGATCGCCGACCACCTCGGCCACACCCGGCCCAGCCTCACCCAGGACGTCTACATGGGCCGCCGGCTCGCCAGCCCCGAAGCCGCCGCCGCACTGCAGCGCACCCTGTAGCAGCACCCTGCAGTCCAGGCCGCCCGGCTCCGCCCACGGCCACTCCCCGCGCGACCGCGCCGTCCTCGGCCACCGTCGCGCCGTCTCCGGAGATGCCTCGATGACAGTCACACCGGGCTGTGCGAGAGGAAGTTTGTTGGTCGCCTGTTGGTCCTTGGTAGATCAACTACCGACCGGACAAGCCGCTGACCTGCGGTTTTGCTCCCCCGATTGGACTCGAACCAATAACCCTGCGATTAACAGTCGCATGCTCTGCCAATTGAGCTACGGGGGACGGGCGGGCGTGGCCCGCGCGCAGGTCCAGAGTACCTGACGGCCCCGGGCGCCCTGCGCAGGCTCCTCCGATCGCGGACAGTCGCGTCCGCCCGTAGCGTGATCAACAGGTCGTTCACGTCTCGAACACGGAGGTCCCCGTGGCCAAGTTCTCCTTCCTCCTCGGCTTCGGTGCCGGCTACGTCCTCGGCGCGAAGGCCGGGCGCGAGCGCTACGAGCAGATCCTCGGCCTGTGGTCCGACGCCAAGGACAACCCGCAGCTGCAGGGACTCGCCGGCATGGCCCAGGCCCGCGCCGACGACGCCATCAGCTCCGTGAAGTCGAAGATGGGCCGCGACACCGGCTCCGACACCACCGCGGTCCGCAGCACCGGCACGACGACGACGCCTCCGGCGACGACCACCGAGTCCCCCGACCTCACCGCACTGCCGGCCGACCCGCCCCCGGTCGGCTGAGCCGGGCGCGCCGCCGGGCAGATCCGCGACAGCAGCAGCCCGCGAGGGCGACTCAGCCGGGCTGCTCGGCGGCCAATGCCTCCTCGAGCTTGGCGCGCGCCACGGCACGGGCCTCCGGGTCGGTGCGGTCGGCGTCGTCGTCGAACACGACGGTCCACTCACGGGCGGCCTGACCGGGCACCCGCCGGGCCACCAGCAGCACTCCTCCCCCGCCGGGCAGCGGCGAGCGGCGGCTCGCGACGACGGTCTGGTCGACCCGCCGGCGCACCACGGCCGGCAGGTCGCCGGCGTCGGTGAGCGCGTACCGCTCGGCGGGCTCGCGCGCCTGCACCCCGGGCTCGACCTCGGTCAGCGCGGTCACGGTGAACGTCCCGCCGCCGTCGTTCGTCGCCGCCCAGCGTGCCGACCCGACCTCGTGCCAGCGCAGCACGTCCACCCCCGCCGCCTCCTCGAGCGGCAGTCCGGCCGGGACCACGCGCAGCCCGCGGCTGGTCGCCACCAGCCAGCCCTGCCCGCGCACGAGCTCTCCCCAGGCCAGCACCCGTTCGTCGGCGTCCGCCGAGCCCTGGACGACGGCGCGCACCGGCTCGGGCGGGCGGGTGAGCCGCCGGCGCAGGCGCGCTCGGAGGGTCACGTCAGCCCGCCGATCGCCCGCTGCCGCAGCGAGATGGCCTCCTGCTCGAGCGCCATCAACCGGGAGAACGCGCGCATGTACTCGTCGCCCTGCTCGACCGGGTTCATCCGCTGCAGCTTGGCCTTGAGCGCGGTCACCTGCCGGACGGTGGCCATCTCCTGCAGCCGCGCGAGCACCGCGGTGACGTACCCCGCGTCGGCCTCGCCCACCGAGCGCAGCGGCTCCACCGCCAGCGCGGTCAGCTGCGCGCGGGCGGTCTCCCGGTCGCAGTGCGCGGCCACCTCGTCCAACCACGCCGGACCCGACACCCGGGCGGCCGCCGCTCCCCCGGCCTGCGCCACGGCCGCGGCGACGGCGGCGTAGTCGGGGTCGGTGTAGGCGGCCGGCGGCACCGCGTCGAACGACGGCCCGGCGATCTCGGGCACCTGCAGCGCCGCCTTGACCGCCTCGCGCTCGACGGCGAGCGCGGCGTCGTCGGGCGTGCGCTTCGGGGTCCGCGGCCGGCGCGGCGGGGCGGTCTCCCCACCGGTGATCCGGCGGACCCGCTCGAGCACCTCGGCCTCGTCGGTGTCCCCGATCAGGCCGGCCAGCCGGCGGGCGTAGGCGGGGCGCAGCGCGTGGTCCTTGACCTGGGCCAGCAGCGGCGCGGTCCGGTCGAGCGCGGCCACCCGGCCCTCGACGGTGTCGAGGTCGTACTCGGCCAGCGTCGTCCGCAGCACGAACTCGATCAGCGGCGTCCGCCGGGCCACCAGGTCGCGGACGGCGGCGTCACCGTGCGCCTGGCGCAGCTCGCAGGGGTCGCGGCCGTCGGGCTCGACGGCGACGAACGTCTGCGCGACGAAGCGCTGGTCCTCCTTGAACGTCTTCATCGCCGCCGCCTGTCCCGCGGCGTCGCCGTCGAAGGTGTAGACGACCTCCCCGCGGAACTCGTCCTGGTCCATGAGCAGCCGCCGCAGCACGCTGATGTGCTCGGGCCCGAACGCGGTGCCGCAGGAGGCGACCGCCGTCGTCACCCCGGCCAGGTGGCAGGCCATGACGTCGGTGTAGCCCTCGACGACGACGGCCTGGTGCCGCCGGGCGATGTCGCGCTTGGCCCGCTCGATGCCGTAGAGGACGGTGCTCTTCTTGTACAGCGGCGTCTCGGGGGTGTTGAGGTACTTGGGGCCGGGGTCGTCGTCCATGAGCTTGCGGGCGCCGAACCCGATGACGTCGCCGGTGATGTCGCGGATCGGCCAGACCAGCCGCCGGTGGAAGCGGTCGATGAGCGTGCCGCGCGAGGACTCCTTGGCCAGCCCCGCCGTCACCAGCTCCTGCTGGGTGTAGCCCTTCCCGCGCAGGTGCCGGGTCAGGGCGTCCCAGCCGCCGGGCGCGTAGCCGCAGCCGAAGTCGACGGCGACCTGCCGGTCGAAACCGCGGTCGGCGAGGAACTGCCGGGCCGGCGCCGCCTCGGGGCTGCGCAGCTGCTCGGCGTAGAAGTGCGCGGCCTCGGTGTTCGCGGCGACCAGCCGCGCGCGCTGCCCGGCCTGGGCACGATCGGGCGCACCGGTGGGCCGGCCGCCGTCGTCCTCGTACTTCAGGTCGATGTTCGCTCGAACCGCCAGTCGCTCGACGGCCTCGGTGAAGCTCAGGTGGTCGATCTGCTGGACGAAGCTGATGACGTCGCCGCCCGCGCCGCAGCCGAAGCAGTGGAAGAGGTTGCGCGAGGGCGTGACGTGGAACGACGGCGACTTCTCGTCGTGGAACGGGCACAGTCCCTTGAGGCTGCCGCCCCCGGCGCGCTTGAGCTGCAGGTGCTCGCCGACCACCTCGTCGATCCGGCTGCGCTCGCGCACCAGCGCGATGTCCGCGGCTCGGATGCGTCCCCGGCCGGCCATGGGCCCCCTCCGTCGTGCTGCTGCCGGGACGCCCGTGCGCGTCCCGGACCGATCATCCCCTCCCCGGACGACGGACCGGCAGCGGCCGGGTCAGCTGCTGCCGGCCGCCGCCGCGCCGCCGGTCGTGGCGGCGATCGTCGTGGCGGTCTGACGGCGGTCGAGCACCAGCTGCACCCACAGCAGGAAGACCTGCGCCTCCAGGGACAGCGAGTCGTCGGCGGTCACGGTGGGACGGGGCGACCAGCCGCCGGTCGTGCCGCCCCCGCCCACCGTGCGCCCGCCCGAGGTGTACCGCCGCGTGCCCTTCCACCAGGACACCGTCTCGACGTCGACCGGCACGCCGTCGAGGTCGGCGCGCCACGTCCCCCGCCACGCCGACGTCTGCACCGCCCGCAGCCGGGCGGCGTCCTCGGGGTCGGCGGTGAGCCGGCCGACCAGGTCCCGCTTGCGCCTGGTGAACACCCACTCGCGGTCGCCCACCACCGCGGTGGCGGCCTCCTTCCAGCCGGCGGCCCGCAGGACGGCCACCACCTCGCCGTCGCGCAGGACGGGCAGCTCCCGGCTGCCCCTGCCCAGCTCCAGCACGCGCCCTCCTCAGCCGATGCCCGGTGCCCCCGCGACGCTCTCCCCGGTCACGCGGTAGAGCAGGTAGGCGGCGGTCTCCCGCAGGATGTACCGGAACTGCGTGCCGCGGGTCCGCACCGCCGGCCCCTGCCGGGTGGGCGAGCTCTCGACGGTGAAGCCGGCGTCCTCGGCCATCCGCTCGGCGCGCATCGCGTGCCACGGGTCGGTCACCAGGACGGCGCTGGACCACCCGCGCTCGGCGAACGCGGTGCCGACGGCGCGCACGCTCTCCAGCGTGTCCACCCCCTCGGGCACGGCGAGCAGCGACTCCTCGGGGATCCCGGCGTCGAGCAGGTAGGCGCGGCCGGCCTCGGCCTCGGTGAACTGGTCCCCCGCCGCCTTGCCCCCGACGGTGACGACGACCGGCGCGACGCCGTCCTCCCACAGCGCCGCGGCGTGCTCGAGCCGCGCCTCGAAGATCGACGACGGGACGCCGTTGTACTGCGCCGAACCGAGCACGACGATCGCGTCCGACGACGGCCGGCCGTCCTGCCGCGCGGTCCACCAGATGGCGACCGCCGTGGAGGCGACCAGGAGCAGGGCGGCGAGGACGCCGGCGGCGAACACCCGCGACACCAGAGCTCCGACCCGTGCCACCGGTCATGGATAACACGGGGCGTGTGCCGTCCGTGGCAGCCGTGGCCGGTGTGGCGCCGCCCCTCAGGAGCCGGACGTGCTCCCGCCCAGCACCGCGCGGCCGGCCTCCAGCCGGGCGACGGGTACCCGGAACGGCGAGCAGGAGACGTAGTCCAGGCCCACCTCGTGGAAGAAGTGCACCGAGTCCGGATCACCGCCGTGCTCGCCGCAGACACCGAGCTTGAGGTCCGGCCGCGCCGACCGCCCCTCCTCGGCGCCGACCCGCACGAGGCGGCCGACGCCGGGCAGGTCGAGCGACTCGAACGGCGAGACGCCGAAGATGCCCTTGTCGAGGTAGGCGTGGAAGAACGCGGCCTCGACGTCGTCGCGGGAGAAGCCCCAGGTCATCTGGGTGAGGTCGTTGGTTCCGAAGGAGAAGAACTCGGCCGACCGGGCGAGCTCCGCGGCGGTCAGCGCCGCCCGCGGGACCTCGATCATCGTGCCGATGAGGACGTCGAGCTCGACGCCGCACTCCTCGAACACCTGGGCGAGCACCTGCTCGGACTCCTCGCGGATCGCCTCGAGCTCCTGCACCGCGCCGACCAGCGGGATCATGACCTCCGGCCGCGGGTCGCCCCCGGCCGCCCGGCGCTCGCAGGCCGCCTCGGCGATGGCCCGCACCTGCATCGCGAACAGCCCGTGCACCACCAGGCCCAGCCGGACGCCGCGCAGCCCGAGCATCGGGTTCTGCTCGTGCAGCCGGCGGACGGCGGCCAGCAGCCGCAGGTTGGCCTCGTCCGGGTGACCCTGCGCCTCGGCGACGGCCACCCGCACCGACAGGTCGGTGAGGTCGGGCAGGAACTCGTGCAGCGGCGGGTCGAGCAGCCGCACGGTCACTGGCAGCCCGTCCATGGCCTCGAAGATCTCCAGGAAGTCCTGCTTCTGCAGCGGCGCGAGCGCGTCGAGGGCCTGCTGCTTGCCCTCGTCGTCCTCGGCGAGGATCAGCTTCTCCACGAGCTGCCGCCGGTCGCCCAGGAACATGTGCTCGGTGCGGCACAGCCCGATCCCCTGGGCGCCGAACCGGCGGGCGCGCGCGGAGTCCTCGGGGGTGTCGGCGTTGGTGCGGACGGCGAGCCGGCGCACCCGGTCGGCGTGGGTGAGGACCCGGTGCACGCTGCGCACCAGGTCGTCGGTGTCGCCGGCGTCCGGGTCGATCTCGCCCTCGAAGTAGCGGACGACGGCGGAGTCCTCGACCGGCACCTCGCCCAGCCAGACGCGCCCGGTGGAGCCGTCGATGGAGACGACGTCGCCCTCTTCCACGGTGACGCCGCCGGGCGCGGTGAAGCGCCGGTTCTTCGTGTCGACCTGCAGCTCCTCGGCGCCGCACACGCAGGTCTTGCCCATGCCGCGGGCGACGACGGCGGCGTGCGAGGTCTTGCCGCCGCGGCTGGTCAGCACGCCCTCGGCGGCGATCATCCCGGCGAGGTCGTCGGGGTTGGTCTCCCGCCGGACCAGGACCACCTCCTCCCCCCGGTCGGCCCACTGGACGGCGGTCTCGGAGGAGAACACCGCCTTCCCGACGGCGGCGCCGGGTGAGGCGTTCATGCCCTGGGTGAGCTGGCGGGCGTCGCCGCCGGAGACGAACCGCGGGAACATCAGCTGGGCGAGCTGGTCGCCGCTGACCCGGCGGACGGCCTCGTCCATGTCGATGAGGCCCTCGTCGACCAGCTGGGTCGCGATGCGGAAGGCCGCCGCCGCGGTCCGCTTGCCCACCCGGGTCTGCAGCATCCAGAGCTTGCCGCGCTCCACGGTGAACTCGATGTCGCACAGGTCGCGGTAGTGCGACTCGAGGGTGCTCATGATCGACAGCAGCTCACGGTAGGCGCCGGCGTCGATCCGCTCGAGCTCGGGCAGCGGCACGGTGTTGCGGATGCCGGCGACGACGTCCTCGCCCTGCGCGTTCTGCAGGTAGTCGCCGTAGACGCCCTGCTCGCCGCTGCCCGGGTCGCGGGTGAACGCGACGCCGGTGCCGGAGTCCATGCCGAGGTTGCCGAACACCATGGAACAGACGTTGACCGCGGTGCCGGCGTCACCGGGGATCCGCTCGCGGCGGCGGTAGAGGACAGCGCGCGGCGAGTTCCACGAGTCGAAGACGGCGTTGACCGCCAGGTCCATCTGCTCGCGCGGGTCCTGCGGGAAGTCGCGGCCGGTGTGCTCGCGCACGATCGCCTTGAACCGGTCGACGACGTCGCGCAGGTGCTCGGCGTCGAGGTCGAGGTCGAGGTCGGTGCCCTGCTCGCGCTTGGCCTCGTCGAGGGCCTCCTCGAACGCCTCGCCCTCGATCCCCAGCACGGTCTTGCCGAACATCTGGATCAGCCGGCGGTAGGAGTCCCAGGCGAAGCGGTCGCTGCCCGACTGGGCCGCCAGGCCCTGCACCGAGTCGTCGTTGAGGCCGACGTTGAGGACGGTCTCCATCATCCCGGGCATCGACGCCGCGGCGCCCGAGCGGACCGAGACCAGTAGCGGGTCGGTCGCGTCCCCGAGGGTCTTGCCCATCGCCTTCTCCAGCGCCGTCAGGTGCTCGGTGACCTGGTCGGCGAGGTCGGGCGGGGTGCTGCCGTGCTCGAGGTACCAGCGGCAGGCGTCGGTGGTGATGGTGAACCCGGGCGGGACCGGCAGCCCCAGGTTGGTCATCTCGGCGAGGTTGGCCCCCTTGCCGCCGAGTAGGTCCTTCTGGTCCTTGCTGCCCTCGCTGAAGTCGTAGACCCAGGTGGCCGTGCCCGTACCGCTGCCCACCGTGCACCTCCGCGCTCGTCCCGCCGGCTGCCGTCCGCCTGCCGGGCGCGGCGTCGCGGGGTCCCCGTCGGCCGCTCCGGCGAGCGCGGCCCCGGGTCCCCGGTCGGGGGTAGACGTCTCATACGTCCACCCGGAGCCAGGCAGCGATCGTGACGGACCGGACGGGGACACGCCAGCCCTGTCCCACCCTGGGGACACGGAGGTGACCGGCCTCACGCGGCGGCCGGCCGGAGGAGGTCGGGCGCCGGTCAGGCGACGAGGGCGAACCCGACGACGGCGAACAGCAGCGTCAGCACGACGACGAGGAGGCCGACGTAGAGGCCGGTCCGGTTGACCGGTGAGGGCGGCGGCGACACGTAGTTCGGGAAGCCGGACGCCGGCGTCCGCTGCTGCGGTGAGGAGGCGTACTGCGGCTGGGGCGGGAGCTGGACCTGCCCCGGGAAGCCGACCTGCGTGGGGGCGGCCGGAGGCGGCGGCCCGGCCGGGGCGGCGCCGCCGGGGACGACCGGCGCCGGGGCCGGGGCCGGGGGCACGTACGGACCCGCGGGGGCGTACGGGCCGGCCGGGGCGTAGGGCGCACGCGGGTGGGACGGCTGCGACAACGGGGTTCCTCTCGTGCTGGCCCGGGCGCCTGCCCGCCGGGCGGCGCACATCGTGGCAGCCCGGGGCCGGTCGGAGAAGGGATCCCGTCGCGGCGGCCGCGTCAGCCGGTCCCGGTCGTCCCGCAGACCCGCGGACCGTCCTCCAGCACCACGACGACCGTCGTCTCGGTGGCCGACCCGCCGTCGTCCCACCGGACGCGGACCTCCCGGGAGTCGCGGACCTCGCCGGAGTCCGGGGCCTCGTACTCCCCGGTCTCGACGGCCAGGATCTCGGCGGTGCCCGGCCGGGCGTAGCCGGCGGCGACCTGTCCGGCGTCCACGCCGTCGGCGTCGGCGCGGGCGCGCTCGGCCTCGCACAGCAGCCCGCCGGCGGTCTCCAGGTCGCCGGCGGCCAGCGCCGCGGTGAAGACGCCGACCACCTCGCGGGCCTGCTCGTCCCCGGTGCCGGTGAGCAGCGGGAGGGCGACCACCATCCCCACGCCCAGCGCCACGGTGCCCCCGAAGATGCCCAGGATGAGCCCGTTGCGGCGGCGCGGGGTGCCGGTGTGCAGGTCCTCCGGACCCTCCTCGTACAGGTACGGGCCGGTCATCCGCCGCTCGTCTCCAGCTCGGCGCCGGCCGGCGGGCGCGGGTCGTCGCGGTCGTCGAGCCAGCCCTCGGGCAGCGCCACCGGCCGCGGGCTGCTGGTGCGCCCGCGCGGCCCGCCGAGGACCGCCGTCGGGTAGGGCTGGTCCTCGATCCGGTCGAGCAGGCCGGCGAGCTCGTCGAGCGAGCTCACCATCGCCAGGGCGCGGCGGACGTCGGAGCCGACCGCGAAGCCCTTGAGGTACCAGGCCACGTGCTTGCGGAAGTCGGTGCAGCCGTGCAGCTCCCCCTGCTCGGCCGACAGCAGCTGCGCGTGGCGGACCATGACCGCGGCGACCTCGCGCAGGGTGGGCAGTGCCCGGCGTGGAGAGCCGGCGAAGGCGGCGGCGAGGTCGCCGAACAGCCACGGCCGGCCCAGGCAGCCCCGCCCGACGACGACGCCGGCGCAGCCGGTGCGGTCGATCATCCGCAGCGCGTCGTCGGCCTCCCACAGGTCGCCGTTGCCGAGGACCGGGATGTCGACGGTCTCGACCAGCCGGGCGATCGGCGCCCAGTCGGCGGTGCCGCTGTAGAGCTGGTCGGCGGTGCGACCGTGCAGGGTGATCGCCGCGGCGCCCTCGTCCTGGGCGATCCGGCCGGCGTCGAGGTAGGTGACGTGGTCGGCGTCGATGCCGATGCGGGTCTTGACGGTGACCGGCACGTCGCGGGCGGCGCGGACCGCGGCCCGGACGATGTCGCGGAAGAGCACCCGCCGCCAGGGCAGCGCCGAGCCGCCGCCCCTGCGGGTGACCTTGGGCACCGGGCAGCCGAAGTTGAGGTCGACGTGCGCCGGGCGGGTGCCGGCCACCTCCTCGTCGACGAGCATCTCCACCGCCCGCCCGACGGTGGCCGGGTCGACGCCGTAGAGCTGGACGGAGAAGCCGGCGGCCGCCTCCTCGGGCGTGGCCCGGATCATCCGCAGCGTCTTCTCGTTGCGCTCCACCAGCGCCCGCGTGGTGATCATCTCGCAGACGTAGAGGCCCGCGCCGAACTCACGGCACAGGGTGCGGAACGCCGGGTTGGTGATGCCGGCCATGGGCGCGAGCACCACGGCGGGGTCGACGGTGAGCGGCCCGAGCCGCAGCGGGGCGACCGCCGGTGCCGCCGGCGCCGTCGTCGGCTCGAGGGTCGCGGTCACACGCCCCAGGGTAGGCGGGCCCTGTCGTGCACCTCCGCGGAAGTGCCCGACCGTCAGGGCGCGCCCGGCAGGGTCCGCAGCCCGGTGTGCCGGGCGAGGACGGTGAGGTCGCGGTCGCGGTGGAGCACCCCGACGCCGTGCCGCAGCGCCACGGCGGCCACCACGCAGTCGTTCAGCGAGCGCGGCGTCTCCCCGGCCCGCCGGCAGGCCCGGAAGAGGGCAGCGGCGGTCTCGGCGTCGACCGGGGACTCCTGCCGGAGGAGCTCGGCGCCGGCGAGGAACCGGGCGAGCTGCCCGGCGCGCTCCTCGTCGGTGGTCCCGGCGAGGACCTCCAGCAGGACGACGTCGGTCACCGCCGCCTCCCCGCCGGCGACGAGCTCGTGCAGCAGGTCGGTCTCGGCCCCCTGCTCGCCGCGCAGGTAGGCGATCCACACCGAGGAGTCGACGAGGACGGTCACCCGCGCGGAGCCGGCCGCTGCCCGGCGAACTCCTCGGCCTCGCCGCGGCGGAGCACCTCCAGGTCGCCGTCCCACCCGCTGCCCCGCATGGCGTGCATCTCGCGTGGCGTCATCGGTGCCCCGCTGACCTGCCGGAGCGCGAAGTCGACGGCGTCCTTCTTGGTGCGCAGCCCGTACCGCCGCATCACCCGGGCCACCAGGTCCTCGTCGATGTCGATGTTGGTCCGAGCCACGGGATCACCATACACATCGAGGTGTACGCGTGTGCACACGCAGACCGCAGGCGGATGTGTCGAGGACGTCCGGGTTGGGCACGGCGGGTTCCCGCACACCGAGCCCGGGAGGACGCGTGCCGAGGTCTGCCCTGTCCTCCCCCGCCGGCGCGCCCGTCCCGGGCGTGGCGCGGATCGCCGTGCTGCGGGCGAACCTGCTCGGCGACCTGGTCCTCACGCTGCCGGCGCTGGCGGCACTGCGCGCGGCCCATCCCGGCGCGGAGATCACCTTCCTGGGCCGGCCCTGGCACGCCGAGCTGCTCGAGGGGCGGCCCGGGCCGTGGGACCGGGTGGTCGTCGTCCCGCCGTGGCCCGGGGTCCGGGACGCCCCGGGCGCCGCCCGCGACAGCCCCGAGGTCCGCCGGTTCCTGGCCCGGCAGCGGCGGGAGGGCTACGACCTGGCGCTGCAGCTGCACGGCGGGGGCGGCAACTCCAACCCGCTGGTCGCCGCGCTGTGCGCCCGGGTCACCGTCGGCGCCCGCGACGTCGGCGCGCCACCGCTGGACCGGTGGCTGCCCTACGCCTCCGACCAGCACGAGGTGCTGCGCTGCCTGGAGCTGGCCGGCCTGGCGGGCGCATCGCCGGTGACGCTGGAGCCGCGGCTGGCGCTGACCCCCGCCGACGTCGCGGCCGCCGACGCCGTCCTGCCCGCGGCGCCCGAGCCGCTGGTCGCGCTGCACCCGGGCGCCAGCGACCCGCGGCGCCGCTGGCCACCCGGCTGCTTCGCCGCGGTCGCCGACGGGCTGGCCGCCGACGGCGCCCGGGTGGTGCTCGTGGGCTCGGGCGGGGACGACCGGCGGGCGGCGGACGCGATCCGGGCGGCGACGTCGGCGCCCGTCCTCGACCTGGTCGGCCGGCTGTCACTAAGCACGCTGGCCGGCGTCCTCGCCCGCTGCCGGGTGGTGGTCGCCAACGACTCCGGGCCGCGGCACCTGGCCGAGGCGGTCGGGACGGCGACCGTCGGGGTCTTCCTCGAGCGCAACCTGCTCAACGCCGGCCCGCTGACCCGGCGACGGCACCGCGTCGCCGTCTCCGCGCGGACCGACTGCCCGGTGTGCGGCGTCGACCAGAGCCGGGCGCGCTGCGGGCACGACCGGTCCCTGGTCGCCGAGGTCCCGGTCGCGCCGGTGCTGGCCGCCGCCCGCGACCTGCTCGCCGACGGCGGCCCGGCGCTGCACCCCTCCGCTCCCGCCGTGGCGGAGCGGCCACCCGTCGTGCCCTTCCGCGGACGTGCGCAGGGCACGTCCGCGGAAGGGCGCGGTCAGCAGCCGGGCAGGCGCGCGGCGAGGTAGGACTCGACGGCGTCCAGGCCGATGCGCTCCTGGCCCATCGAGTCGCGCTCCCGCACGGTCACCGCGTCGTCGTCGAGGGTGTCGAAGTCGACGGTGAGGCAGAACGGCGTGCCGATCTCGTCCTGCCGGCGGTAGCGGCGGCCGATCGCGCCGGCGTCGTCGAAGTCGACGTTCCAGTTGCGGCGCAGCCGGGTGGCCAGGTCCCGCGCCTTGGGCGAGAGGTCGGCGTTGCGCGACAGCGGCAGGACGGCGGCCTTGACCGGCGCCAGCCGCGGGTCCAGCCGCAGCACCGTGCGGGTGTCGACGCCGCCCTTGGCGTTGGGCGCCTCGTCCTCGGTGTAGGCCTCGACGAGGAACGCCATCAGCGAGCGGGTCAGCCCGGCTGCCGGCTCGATGACGTAGGGCGTCCAGCGGGTGTTGCTCGCCTGGTCGAAGTAGGACAGGTCGGCGCCGGAGTGCTCCGAGTGCGTCTTCAGGTCGAAGTCGGTGCGGTTGGCGATGCCCTCGAGCTCACCCCACTCCGAGCCCTGGAAGCCGAAGCGGTACTCGATGTCGACGGTGCGCGTCGAGTAGTGCGACAGCTTCTCCTTCGGGTGCTCGTAGTGGCGCAGGTTGTCCCGGGAGATGCCCAGGTCGACGTACCAGCGGGTGCGCTCGTCGATCCAGTACTGGTGCCACTCCTCGTCGCTGCCCGGCTCGACGAAGTACTCCATCTCCATCTGCTCGAACTCGCGGGTGCGGAAGATGAAGTTGCCGGGGGTGATCTCGTTGCGGAAGGACTTGCCGATCTGGCCGATGCCGAACGGCGGCTTCTTCCGCGCCGCGCCCATGACGTTGGCGAAGTTGACGAAGATGCCCTGCGCGGTCTCCGGGCGCAGGTAGTGCAGCCCCGACTCGTCCTCGACAGGGCCGAGGTAGGTCTTGAGCATCATGTTGAAGTCGCGCGGCTCGGTCCACTGGCCGGTCACGCCGCAGTTCGGGCAGGTGATCTCGGCCAGGCCGTTCTCCGGGAGCCGGCCCTTCTTCTCCTCGAAGGCCTCCTCGAGGTGGTCGGCCCGGAAGCGCTTGTGGCAGTTCTGGCACTCGGTGAGCGGGTCGGTGAAGACGCCGACGTGACCGGAGGCCACCCACACCTGCCGCGGCAGGATCACCGAGGAGTCCAGGCCGACGACGTCGTCGCGGCTCTGGACGACGGTGCGCCACCACTGCTTCTTGATGTTCTCCTTGAGCTCGACGCCCAGGGGCCCGTAGTCCCAGGCGGAGCGGGTGCCGCCGTAGATCTCACCGGAGGGGAAGACGAACCCCCGGCGCTTGCAGAGGTTGACCACCTTGTCGAGGCGGGCGGGGTCGTGCGTGGTGGTGCTCACGGGGCTGGGTGCTCCATCCGGCTGGCGGTCGGCGGCTGACCCGCCAACGGTAGTCGCCGGGTGCCGCCGCGGCCCTCAGGGCTCCGTGTAGCCGCACACGACCGGCCCGCCCTCGTCGACGACGGTGATGACGAACGAGGTCTGGTCCCCGGTGTCGAGCGTGACGTCGAAGGTGACCTCGTCGCCCTCGCCGGCGGGCTGCGCCCCGGTGGCCGAGCCCTCGGTGATCTGCCCGCCGAGGAACGCGTCGAAGTCGGCCAGCAGGGCGGTGGCGTCGGGGATCTGTGCCTGCCCGTCGGCGCACAGGTCGGCGTAGGCGGTCTCGCCGTCGCGGTCGACCACCGACTGCACCCACGACGCGGCGAACTCCGGGCTCTCGGGGATGTTGAGCTCCCCTCCCCCTCCCCCGCCCCCGCCGCCGGGCGTCGTGGACGCCCCGCCACCGAACCCGCCGCCACCGGTCGGTCCGGCCGACGACGACGGCGCCGACGGCGACGACGACGACGACGACGGTGCGGCGGTCGACGCGCCCGGCGAGGTGGCCGCGGGGTCGTCGTCGCCCCGGGTGAGCAGGACCGCGGCGAGCACGCCACCGCCGAGGAGCAGGACGCCCAGCGTGACGAGCAGGGCGACCAGCGGACCGCGCCGCTTCCTCGGCGGCTGCGGCCGCCCGTGACCGGGAGCGCCGTAGCCGGGAGCGCCGTACGGGGGCTGCTGCCCGTACGGGGACTGCTGCCCGTACGGCGGCTGCTGGCCGTAGGGAGGCTGCTGGCCGTAGGGCGGCGGCTGCTGCCCGTACGGGGGCTGCTGGCCGTAGGGGGGCTGCTGGCCGTAGGGGGGCTGCTGGCCGTAGGGGGGCTGCTGGCCGTACGGCGGCTGCTGACCGGGAGCCCCCGGCGGGGACCCGGGCGCCGCCGGGCCCCCGAGCCGCAGGGTGGGGTGCCGCTGGTCGGGCGGTCCCCCGGCGAGCCGGTCGGTGGGCTGGTCGGGCACCGCCGGCCGCCCCGGGCCCGGCGGCACCGGGGGCAGGCGCACCTCGCGGGTGCGCTCGGGCGGCGTCCCGTCCTGCGGCGGCTGGGTCATCGCGCCTGTCCTCCCGGGCCGGGCTCGTCCTGTTCGACGCAGGCTACGCACCCGGACCGGGCCCGGCCGGTCAGCGGCTCACCCGAGGGGCAGGTAGGCGCCGGGCTCGTCGACGGCGTGGAGCCAGACCGGCGCGCCGGCCACCTTGACCTCGGCGGCCGACAGCGCGCGACGGTAGGCGCCGACGCCGTCCCACCGGGTCACCAGGGCCCACAGGTCCGGGTCGTCGGCGCAGCGGCCGGTCTCACCGCCGAGGAAGCCGGGGCGCGCGGCGAGCGCCGCCAGCAGCCGGTCGAGGTCGGCGGACAGGTCGGCGGCCGCCGACGGGGACACCCGCAGCCGGGTCACCGCGAACACCCGCCCATGGTGCAGCAGGGCCGGAGGTGGGACGCCGACGGCCGGCCCCCGCGGTGCGGGGACCGGCCGTCGGGTCGGTCGGGTCAGCCGAAGTTGCAGACGAGCAGGTTCTGGTCCACCCAGAGCTGCACGGTCTGGACGCTGCCGTCCTCGAGGGTGAGCTCGAAGGTGGCGACGTCGACGGCGTTGGCCGCGTCGTGCTCGACGCTCACCAGGACGCCGTCGGTGATGGCCAGGCCACCGAGGACCTCGGTGTAGAAGAAGAAGGTGAGGTACTCGTCGGGCGGGAACTCCGTGCCCTGCGACCCCTGCACCGCGGCGTCCTGCAGCTCGGCACAGGAGATGTTGTAGAGCGTCGCGAAGTCGAAGTCGAAGGCCGCCTGGACCCACGCCAGCGCGATGTCGGCCGAGCCCTCGAACTGGCCGGTGTCGCTCCCGCCGGTCTGCTCGGTCATCCCGCCGCCGGTGCTGCCCCCGCCGGTGCTGCCCCCGCCGGTGGTGCCGCCACCGGTGCTGCCGCCACCGCCGGGGGTGCCCGCGCCACCGGGGACGGTCACGGGACCGCCCATGTCCATCCCCGCGCCGGAGCCCTCGCTGCCGCCGTCGGTGCCCTCCTCGGAGCCCTCGTCGGAACCCTCGGAGGACTCGGCGCCCTCGGAGGACTCGGCCGACGAGGACGAGCCCGCGGCCTGCGTGGCGGGGGCGTCGTCACCGCGGAGCAGGAAGAAGAGGAGCACGCCGACGCCGGCGGCCACGACCACCAGGGCGGTGACCACCCAGGGCAGCACGCTCCTCTTCTGCGGCGGCTGGCCGTAGCCGCCCGGGCCGAACCCGCCGGGACCGAAGCCACCGGGGCCGCCCGGCCCACCGGGGCCGGCCGGGCCGCCGTACTGGCCGGGGGCGCCGTACTGACCCGGAGGGCCGTACTGACCGGGCGGGGCGTACTGACTCGGCGCGCCGTACGGGCCGGGGGGCTGACTCATCGTGCTTCATCCGTTCGCAGGTGGAGGCGGGCACGGAGGGCCCGCGAGCGAGAGCAAGGTAGTGACGCCCCGCGGTTCCGCCTACCCGTTCGCGCGCGCCGGTTGTCACAGCTGGGTCACGGTCGAGGGGGCGCTGCGGAGAGAGTCCACGCGCCGCGTCCGAGGCGCTGGTCGGGGTCGGTCCCCGTCCCTAGACTCCGCCGACGACCCGCACCCGGCGCCGGATCCGACGAGCGCCCGCGCTGCGGCACACGGAGGAACCCCGGTGGAGTTGCAACAGTTCGGCCCCTATCGCATCGAGGCGCTGCTCGGGCGCGGCGGGATGGGTGAGGTCTACCGCGCCTTCGACACCGAGCACGACCGCACGGTCGCGCTCAAGGTGCTCTCCGAGCACCTGGCCGCCGACACCGGCTACCGCGAGCGGTTCCGGCGGGAGGCGCACCTGGCGGCCCGGCTCAACGAGCCGCACATCGTGCCGATCCACCGCTACGGCGAGATCGACGGGCGGCTGTTCCTCGACATGCGCCTGGTGCCCGGCCGCGACGTCGCGGCGGCGCTCGCCGAGGAGGGGCCGATGAGCCCCGAGCGCGCGGTGTCGATCGTCAGCCAGACCGCCCGCGCGCTCGACGCCGCCCACGCCGACGGGCTGGTGCACCGCGACGTCAAGCCGTCCAACGTGCTGCTCAGCGGCTCCGGCGACGACGAGTTCGTTTACCTGGTCGACTTCGGCATCGCCCGGTCGACGGCGGACCGGCAGGGACCGGCCCTCACCCAGACCGGCGCGGCGCTGGGGTCCTTCGACTACATGGCCCCCGAGCGGTTCCTCGAGCAGCCGATCGACAAGCGGGTCGACGTCTACGCGCTGGCCTGCGTGCTCTTCGAGTGCCTCACCGGCCGCCGGCCGTTCACCGGCGACGGGCTGGCCACGCTCATGTACGCCCACCTCAACACCACGCCCACGCCGCCCTCGCAGCTGCGGCCGGGCCTGCCCCCGGGCCTCGACGACGTCGTCATGAAGGGCCTGGCCAAGGAGCCCGACGAGCGCTACGGCAGCTGCGGCGAGCTCGCCGCGGCCGCGCGGGCGGCGCTGGCCTCCGCCGGGGTGGCACCCCGGCCCGAGGCGGCGCCTCCCACCTCGGTGACGCCGCTGCCGCGGCCGCACACCGTGGGCTTCTCCAACCCCGGCCCGCCCGGCACGTACGGCGCCCCGTCGACCACCGGCGTCCCCGCGGCGGCCTACGCCGCACCGTCGGGCCCCGGCGTCTCGACCGGGTACGGCCCGCCGTCCAACCCCGGCCCGCCCACCGGGTACGGCCCGCCCTCGAACCCCGGTGCCCCGACCGGGTACGGCCCGCCGTCCAACCCCGGCCCGCCCACCGGGTACGGCCCGCCGTCCAACCCCGGCCCGCCCACCGGGTACGGCCCGCCGTCCAACCCCGGCCCGCCCGTCGGCTACGGGCCGCCGGCCGGTCAGGGCTTCATCCAGTCCCCGGCCGGCGCCACGCCCTCGGGTACCGGCGGCCGGCGCAACCGGCTGCCGCTGGTCATCGGCGGGATCGCGGCGGCGCTCGTGGCCGTGGTCATCGGCGTCATCGCCCTGGCCGGCGGCTTCGGCGGGGACGACACCACCACCGACACCACCGCCGCCGGCGGTGGCAGCTCGGACACCGGGACGGGCGGGGACACCGGGACCGGCGGCGACACCGGGACCGGCGGGGACACCGGGACCGGCGGCGACACGGGTGGGGGCACCACCGAGCCCGACCCGGAGGAGCAGCTGCTGGGGATCATCCCCGGCGACTTCGACCCGGCCGTCTGCCAGACCGGGGACCCGGCCGGTGACGGCGACATCGCGACCGTGAACTGCGGTGCCGCGGCGACCCAGCCCGGTCCCGAGGCGTCGTCGTTCTACCTCTACGAGGACGCGGCGGCCGTCAGTGAGGTGTTCCTCGCCGACATGGAGCGCGAGGGCGTCGCCCCCTTCACCGGTGAGCCGGACTGCACCACGGCGCAGGGGTACGACGAGTACACGATCAACAACGTGAGCGCCGGCCGGCTCGGCTGCTTCGTCGACGAGGACAACAACTCCTTCCTGTACTGGACGCAGGACGAGTTCGCCGCCGAGGGCATCGTCGTCATCCAGAACGGCGGCCAGGAGGGTCTCGCCACGCTCTACCAGTGGTGGACCGACAGCGCGCACAGCGACTTCGTGCAGCGCTGACCCGACACGACGAGGGCCCCGTCCCCACCGGCCGGTGGGGACG
>NZ_JBJGZA010000011.1:0-126515 GCF_054050255.1 Geodermatophilus sp. SYSU D00700
TGCCCGAGGGGCCGACCAGGACCAGGAACTCCCCGTCGGCGACGTCCAGGTCCAGCCCGCTCACCGACGGTGCGGTGGCACCGGGATAGGTCAGCGTCGCGTGGTCGTAGGTGATGGCGGCCATGAGAGTTCCTTCCTGCGCCGGGGGATCCGGCGAACTGTGACACGCGTCGCTCCCCGGCACCACAGGCGGGTCCGACCTGCCGCCGATCCGTGACCGGCGGCCGGCACGGCGGGAGCCCGGAGGCCGTCGCCCCCCGGGCTCCCGGGCGTCGGGGGTCAGGCTCCCGCCCGCGTGTAGTGGCCGGCCTGCAGGACGCCCTGCGGGTCGTAGGTGGCGACGACGTCGCGCAGCCGGGCCAGGGTCGCCGGGTCGTAGCACCGCCGGGCCGACGTCGCGTCGTGTGGGATGCCGAAGTTCGGCCACACCCCGCCGGTGTCCCAGTCGGCCAGCGCGGCGAAGACCTCCGCCGCGTGCGCCAGCGTGGTCGCCTCGGCCACCGGGTCGGGCGCCACGCCGACGGTCAGCACGCTGAAGCGCGCCGACCGGTGCGCGAAGGCGTCCGGGTACCGCGGCGGGCGGGCGTACGCGCCGCCCAGGTGCCGGACCTCCACCATGGCCTGCACCGAGCCCGAGCCGGGGCCGGCCACCGCGAGCAGCCGCTCGGCCGCCGCGGCCGGGAAGTCGTGCAGCAGGATCGCCGGGTCGGTGACCGGCATCGGGTCGACCGGGTCGGCGTGCACGTGGTCGATCTCGGGATAGGGCCGCAGCATGGCGTCGTCGAGGAGCACGGGCGCGACGGCGCGGATCTCGTCGAGCAGCCGCTCCCCCTCGGCCGGGTCGCCGGTCCAGGCCAGCCGGACGCCGAGCGTCATCCTCCCGGCCAGCGGCGGCGGGACCTCCGGCGCCTCGGGCAGCTGGAAGACCACGAACGACGTCGTCCCCTGCTCGGGCAGCGCGTCCGCCCAGTCCCGCCACCGGTCGACCACCGCCGGGATGTCCGGGCCGTCGAAGTACACCGCGCCGCCGTAGAAGGTCGGCAGGTGGACCAGGTCGAACTCGACGGCGGTGACGATGCCCGCGGCGCCCTTCCCGCCCCGCAGCGCGGCGAACAGGTCGGGGTGCTCGGTCGGGGTCACCCGGCGGGACACGCCGTCGCCGGTGACGACGTCGAAGGCGCGCACCCGGTCGGCGGCCAGGCCGAACGTCCGGGCCAGCGGGCCGACGCCGCCGCCGGTGGTGTAGCCGACGATGCCGACGTCGGTGGTCGAGCCGTTGAGCCCGGCCAGGCCGTGCGGCGCCGCGGCCTCGACCAGCCGCGCCCACTTCACGCCGGCGCCCACCCGGGCCCAGCCCTCGGGGTGGACGGTGCACTCGTCGAGGCCGCGGGTGACGACCAGCAGGTGGCCGGCCAGCGAGCTCTCGGCGCCGTGGCCGGTGGCCTGCACGCCCGCGGTCAGGCCGTGCTCGCCGGCGAAGCGGACCGCGGCCGCGACGTCCTCCGCGGTGCGGGCGTCGACCACGGCGGCCGGCCGCATCGGGACGGCGAGGTTCCACGGGGAGACGAGCGCGTCGTAGCCGGGCTCGCCGGCCGCGTGGACCGAGCCGGTCAGCCGGTCGCGCAGCGCGTCGAGGCAGACGTCCGGGTCGACGTCGACGATGGTGTCGACGGGGGCGTCGAGGATGCTGGTCACGGGGTCCTCCAGGTCGGGTGTCGCTGACGGGAGGAACCGTGGCGCCGGGCGCCTGAGGCGGAGTTGGGACGGCCCTGAGACCCGGTCTCAAGCGGCGGGGTGCGCCGCGACGAAGAGCGCGCCGGGGTCGACCGCCCGGCGGACGGCCGACAGCCGCGCGTGCACCCCGGGCGGGAACACCTTCCGGGTGTCGGTGCGCTCGTCGAGCATCGGCAGGTAGTGCCGGCCGGTCGCCCAGGGCTCGAGAGCGGACAGGAACCGCGCGGCGTCGGCCCGCTGCTGCGCCCAGTGCGCGGCGCCGTCGTCGGGCCCCTGTCCCAGGCCGAGGCCCAGGGCGAGGAACCGGCCCTCCAGCAGCGACAGCGCCCCGCCGTCGGGCGCGGGCCGGCCGAGCGCGCCGCCGAGCTGGCGCAGCTCGGCGGCGGCCAGCCGGCTCCCCGACCGCGGCCCCGCGGCGTCGACGACGGCCGCCAAAGCCGCGTCGGGCAGGTCGGAGACCAGCATGCTGCTCGCGTACGCCGGCGTGGGCCCCTCGGGGTCGAGGTGCAGCCGCACCAGGGACGACGCCGGGACGCGGGTGACCGTGTCGATCTCCGGGCGGAGCGCGCGCAGCGGGGCGAGCACGTCCGCGGCGGTGGCGTCGTCGCCGAGCACCGCGCCGTCGACCATGGCCAGCCGGCGGCCGCGCAGCTCGGCCGGGATCTCGGGGCCGGTCGGCACCTCGAGCAGCCGGAACGCCGTGGTGGCCTCCTCCGGCGCGGTCGCGCACCAGGCCACCCAGCCGGGCAGGACCTCCTCGACGGCGGCCGCGTCCCACGCGAGGAAGCCGGCCACGACGGTGTCGAGCGGGAACAGGTCGAACTCCAGGGCGGTGACCACCCCGAGCGGCGCGGCGCCGCCGCGCAGCGCCCAGAACAGGTCCGCCTCCCGGTCGGCGGTGGCCCGGACGGCGCTGCCGTCGGCCAGCACGAGCTCCACCGCGGTCACCGCGTTGCACTGCAGGCCCAGCCGGCGGGCGTACCAGCCGATGCCGCCGCCCAGGGAGTACCCGACGACGCCGACGTCCGGCGACGACGGGTGCCGCGCGGCCAGCCCGTACCGGCCGGCCACCTCGGTCAGGTCGCCCCACAGCACGCCCGCGCCGGCCCGGGCGGTCCGCCGGGCGGGGTCGACGTCGAGCTCGCGCATGGCCGAGGTGCGCAGCAGCACGGCGTCGGCGAGCCGGCCCTCCAGCGGCGGCGCCCCGTGCCCGGTGCCCTGCGGGGCCACCGACAGGCCGGCGGCGGCCGCGGCGCACAGCACGTCGGCGACCTCGTCGGGGAAGGCCGGGTAGACCACGGCGGCCGGCCGGTCGTCGACCTGCACGTTCCACGCGGCGCGGGCCAGGTCGTAGGAGGGGTCGCCGGGCAGGTGGACGGCGCCGCCGCACAGGCCGCGGAACAGGTCCGCGCGGGAGCGCAGGGTCGTCGTCACCTGGTGCTGGGTCACGGCGGTCCTCCCGTCGGTGTCCCCACACGCTGCCGGTCGGCACTTGAGGAGAACCTGAGACCGCCGTCGGTGGCCGCCGACTCGAGCACGGCGCGCACGGTGCCCGGGGTCAGGAACAGCCGCTGCGCCACCTCGCGCGTCCCGTACCCGTCCCCGGCCAGCTGCAGGATCCGGCGCTCGGTCGGCGAGGGCCGGCGGACGGCGTCCCGGGCCGGGTCGTCGGTGCAGCCGCGGGCCCGCAGCGCCGCGCACGCCTCCTCGGCCAGCGCCGCGGCGCCGTGCTCGCGCGCGGCCCGCAGCGCGTCGCGCAGCAACGGGACCGCCTCCCGGTCGGGCAGCCGCGCGACGCCGCCCAGGGCGCAGCGGGCGCGGGCCAGCTCCACGGCCGCGGTGGTGCCCTCCAGCAGCGCGACGCCCTCGCGGAGGAGGTCGACCCCGTCGTCCCCGCGGAGGCGGCCGAGCCGGACCAGCGCCGGGCCCAGGGCGCTCGGCGCGCCCCACCGGCGGAGGAGGTCGGCCTCGGTCTCGAGGAGGTCGGCCGCCTCGCGGGTGCGGCCGAGGCCGGCCAGCGCGGCGGCGGTGATCCCGCGCCACGGGTTCCACACCGGGTTGGGGATGGGGACCGGCGCGGGGATCGCGGCCAGCGCGTCCAGCGCGTCGGCGCAGCGGCCCTCGGCCACGAGCAGCCGGGCCCCGGCCAGCCGCAGCAGCCGGTCGCCGTCGCCGGCGGCCGGGACCGCCGCGGCCGCGTCCGCGGCGGCGCGGGCCCCGGCGACGTCGCCCCGGTCCAGCCGGACGCCGATGCGGAAGGCGGCGGCGAAGGGCGCGCCCACCGCCGCGCCGCCCCACATGGCGACCTGCTCGAGCGCCTCGGTGAGGCAGGACTCCGCCTCGTCGAACTCGCCCCGCCGGCCGTGCCAGAACCCCTGCCAGATGTTGGTGGACATGGCGGCGAACAGCGATCCCCGGGCGTGCGCGTGGGCACGGGCGCGGTCCCAGAAGTCGCCGACGTCGTCGTCGGCCAGCATCCGGATGATCGCGGCCACCACCCAGAACAGGCCGCTGTCGACCTCCCACAGCCGGTCACCGGCGAGGGCGGCGCGGGCCAGCCGCACCGCGCGGGCGCGGTCGGTGCCCTGGATGGTGACGTCGTAGGCCAGCGCCGCCGCGAGCATCTGCGCGCCGTGCCCCTCGCCGCTGGGGTCGGGCACGTCCCGCCGCCAGACCGCCGGGTCGAGGGCGTGCATGTAGCCGCTGGTCATCTCGATGGCCTGCAGCGCCTGGCGGTGGTCGGCGAGCTCGTCGGGCAGCACGCTCGCCGCCTCCCGGGCGAACGCGGTGGCCACCCCCCGCTCGCCGGCGAAGACGAGGGTGCGGGCCACCGCGGTGGCGATGTCGGCGCGCGCCCGGGGGTCCTCGTGCAGCGCGTGGGCCTCCAGCAGGTGCCCCACGCCGGCCGCGCCGTCGAGCAGCGCCTCGAGCAGGCCGAGGTCGGTGAGCACGTCGCGGCGCCGGGCGTCGGAGGGCGGCTCGTCCAGCGCCCGCCGCAGGTGGGTGACGGCGCTGTCGGAGGCGCCGCGCTCGGCGGCCGTCCGCGCGGCCCGCTGCAGCACCGCCACGGTGGCGTCGTCGTGGCGCCGCGGGGCGAGCAACAGGTGGGCGGCGACCTGCTCGTCGCTGGCGCCGGCCGCCCGCAGCAGCGCGGCGGCCCGCTCGTGGTGCAGCGCCCGCTCGGCCGCCGGCAGGTCGCGGTGGATCGCCTCGCGGACCAGCGGGTGGACGAAGGCGACCGGCTGCTCGTCGCGCACCACCTCGGCGCGGGCCAGCGCGGCGAGCGCGGCCGCCGCCGTGGCCTCGCCACAGCCGGCCAGCGCGGCGACGGCCGGCAGCGAGGCGCCGTCGCCGAGCACCGCGGCGGCGCGGGCGACGTCGGCCACCTCCGGCGGCATCCGCCGCAGCCGCACCAGCACCATGCTCGACACCGCCCGCGAGCCGACGGCGACGACGGTGTCGGCGTGCGCCGCGTCCGGCCGGACCCGGTCGGCCTCCAGCCCGCGCAGCAGCTGGCGCAGCAGCAGGGGGATCCCCGAGGTCGTCCGGTGGCACGCCTGGGCGAAGAGCGGGGAGACCGGCTCGCCGAGCCGGCGGCCGACCATGCGCTCGGTGGCCGCCAGCGACAGCGGCGCCGGCCGGAGGACGACGGCGGCCGGGTCGAGGGCCAGCTCGCCGACCAGCGCCTCGTCGTCGTCGGCCTCCCCCGTGCGGACCGTGGCCACCACCAGCACGGGCAGGGACTCGAGCCGGCGGACGAGGTAGGCGAGGAAGCGCAGCGAGGCGCCGTCGGACCACTGCAGGTCGTCGACGGCGAGGACGAGGGGTCCCTCGGCGGTCAGGTCGACCACCAGCCAGTACAGCCCGTGCAGGGCGGCGAAGGAGCCGTCGGCGGGTTCGGCGGGCGCCAGGTCGAAGACCCCGCGGGCGCTGGCCGCCGCGCCCGACAGCAACGCCTCGCCCCGCTCGCCGGCGAGCAGGGGCTCGAACAGCTGCCGGGCGATGCCGAACCCGAAGGACCGCTCCAGCTGGCTGCCGCGAGCGGCGAGCACCCGCACCGACCGCTCCGCCGCCAGCCGGCGGGTCTCGGCCAGCAGCCGCGACTTGCCGATGCCGGCCGGCCCCTCGACCAGCAGCACGCCGTGCTCCCCGGCGGCGAGGTCGTCCAGGGCGGCGTGCACGGCGGCGACCTCGCGGTCGCGGTCGAGCAGCTCGTCGCCGGCGCCGGCGCCGGAGCCGGGCACGGAGGCGTGCGCGGCGGGCGGGGCCGGCCGGCGGCCGGCCGGCGGGCCGTGCAGGGCGGGCGCCTGGGCGAGCACCTGCTGCTCGAGCTCGCGCAGGGCCGGGCCGGGGTCGACGCCGAGCTCCTCGGCGAGCGCGGTCCGGGCCCGGCGGAGGGCGGCCAGCGCGTCGGCCTGCCGGTGGGCGCGGTACAGCGCCAGCGCCAGCAGCCGCCAGCGCTCCTCGCGCAGCGGCTCCTCGGCGACCATCGCCTCGAGGTCGGGGACGAGCAGCGCGGCCTCGCCGCAGCGCAGCCGGGCGTCGGCCCGCCGCTCCCGGGCCACGGCGCGCAGCTCCGCCAGCCGGCCGGTCGCGGCCTCCGCCCACGGCTCGTCGGCGTACTCGGCCAGCGCCGGCCCGCGCCACAGCGCCAGCGCCTGGTCCAGCAGCGCGACCGCGGCCACCGGGTCCTCCGTGGCGCCGGCCTGCTGCACCAGCGCCTCGAAGCGCCACGCGTCGACCGCGTCGGGCGGCAGGCGGACGGCGTAGCCGCGGCCCTCGCGGACGATGACCGCCGAGCGGGTCCGGGCGGCGCTGCCGGGCTGCAGCCGGCGGCGCAGGTGCGAGACGTAGGCCTGCAGCGCGCCGACGTCGTCCTCCGGCGGGTCGTCGCCCCAGACCGCCTGCACCAGGCTGCCGACCGGCACCACCTCGCCGCGGGCCAGGACGAGGACCACCAGGACGGCGCGCTGGCGGGGACCGCCCAGGTCGAGGGGGACCCCGGCGGACGAGGCGGTCACCGGGCCCAGCAGGCCGATCCGCAGCTGCTGCGTGTCGTCCACCGGCGTCCCTCCCCCGCGCACGGTAGAGCAGACGCCGACCCGCGGGTATCGGTCAGCGCGCGGCGCGGTCCTCCCGCAGCAGCCCCAGCGCCGCCACCGCGGCCAGCGCGGCCGCCACGGCCGCGCCGGCGAACACGGTGTGCAGCTGGGTGAGCACGGCGGCGTCGGTGGCCGCCTCGTACGCCGGGCAGTCGGCCGGGGTCGCCGGGCAGAGGGTCAGCGGCGAGCCGATGGCCTCGACCTCGGCGGTGAACCGGCGCAGCGCGACGGCGGTCAGCAGCGAGAGCCCGACGAGCATGCCGACGGTGCGGGCGACGACGGCGAGCGCGCTGGCGCTGCCGTGCACCGCCGCGCCGGTCACCGCCAGGAGCACCGCGTTGACCGGCGCGATCGCCAGGCCGAAGCCCAGGCCCGCGGCGAGCAGCACGACGGTGGAGGGCCACTCGTCCAGCGAGGTCTCGCCCCAGCCGGTCATCGCCCACAGCGCCAGCCCGGCCAGCGCCGTGCCGGCGGCCGCGACCAGCCGGGGGGCCACCCGCCGGCACAGCCACCCGCCGGCCACCGCACCGACCGGGACGGCGACGAGCAGCCGCAGCAGCACCAGCGCCGCGCCGAGCTGGTCGCCGGGGGTCGTCGTCGCCCGGGCGAACAGCGGGACGTCGACCAGTGCGGCCACCAGCGCGACGCCGACGAGCAGGTTGACCAGCAGGGCGCCCCACGCCCCGGCCGGGCGCAGCTCGGCCAGCGGCAGCACCGGGTCGGGCGTGCGCCGCTCGTGCAGCCAGAACGCGACCGCGGCCGCCGCGGCGACCGGCAGCAGCACCGGGCCGTGCGCGACGACCTCGGTGGCCGGGTCGGCCGCGGCGAAGGCCCACACCAGCGCCCCGAGCGCGACCACCACGAGCAGCGAGCCGGCGACGTCGACCTCGCGCAGCAGCCGCGGCACCCCGCGCAGCGGCAGCACCGCGCCGCCGGGAGCGGTGAGGCTGCGGGCGACCAGCGCGGCCCCCGCGACGACGGCGGCGAGCACCAGCGGCGTCGCGGGCGGGACGCCGTCGAGCAGCGGCACCCAGGCCAGGCCGAGCGTGACGTCCTCGGCCAGCGCGGGCGGCTCGGCCAGCTGCAGGCCCGCCGCGACGCCGGTGACCGCGAGCAGCAGGAGCCCCAGCGGGTCCGGCCGCCGCCCGCCGGTGACGACCACCCCGGCGGCGAGGGCCAGCCCGAGCAGCAGGTTCAGCCAGAACACCGCGCGCCAGTCGGCGACGGCGAGCACCGCGGCGCCGGCCAGCGGCCCGAGCACCGCGCCGGCCTCCTGCACCGCGCCGACGACGCCCAGCGGCACCGCGCGGCGCTCGGGCGGCCAGCGGTCGGCCACCAGCGCCAGCGTGGCCGGCACCAGCCCGCCGGCGCCCACCCCCTGCAGGCCGCGGCCGGCGACGGCGGGGCCCAGTCCGGCCGCCGTCGCGGTCAGCAGCGAGCCGAGGGCGAACAGCAGCAGGCAGCCGGCCAGCACCGGCACCCGCCCGCGCAGGTCGGCCAGCCGGCCCAGCAGCGGCAGCGTGGCGGTGTAGCCGAGCAGGAAGCCGCCGATGATCGGCGTCGCCCGCTGCAGCTCGTCGATGCCGACGCCGACCCCGGTGAGGATGTCGGGCAGGGCCAGGACGACGACGTAGGTGTCGGCCGCGGTGACCAGCACCGCCAGCGTCGCCAGGGCGACCAGCGGCAGCCCCGGCACGGTGCGGGTCGCCGGGTCAGCCGGCAGGTGGTGCGGTGATCTCGACATCGGCGCCGAAGTCGGAGAGCTCGATGGTGAAGGTGGCGTCCTGGTCGGCGGCGTAGAAGGGGCCGGTGAGCTCGGCGCGGCGCAGCTGGCCGCTGTCGGTGGCCACCGAGAAGCGGGCGTCCACCGGCTGGGCGGGGTCGGCGCTGGTGAGCACCTGCTCGACCAGGTCCCCGGGCAGCTGGGCGGTCACCTCGCGCACGACCTCGCCGTCGACCCGCCGCTCCTCCCCCAGCTCGGCGGCGTCGGCCTCGGCCAGCAGCTGCGAGATGCCGGTGTCGGGGTCGAGCAGCGCGCCGGGGTCGCCGAAGCCGAACTGCGCGGGGTCGACGACGCTGAACCCGCTGGTGAAGGGCAGCTGCGCGTAGACGGTGCCGTCGACCGAGACGACGGCGAGGTCGAGCGACGCCCCCGCCGCGAGGACCTGCAGGGTGCCCTCGAACGACGCCGGGCGCAGCACGTCGCCCTCCCCGCCGGTGAGCGCGGTGCCGGTGGTCGGGGCGCCCTCGCTGGTGAGCACGAAGTGCAGGCTGCTGGTCTCGTCGAGCGTCGTCTTCGCCCGGGTCAGCAGCTCGCCGGCGGATTCCTCGGGCTCCCCTCCCCCGCAGCCGGCCAGCGCGACCACCAGCCCGGCGGCCAGTGCGGCGGTGCGCAGCAGCGGCATCGACGTCCCTCCCCGTCCGTGCCGGCGGGCCCGGCGCGGGCACGGTAGCGCGCCGGGAGCCGCGCCAGCGGGAGCGTCCGGTCCTGTCGGCGGCCGGGGGCAGGGTGTGCGCATGGAGATCCTGTTCATCGCCAGCGTCAGCGTGATCGCCCCGGACCCGGTGGGGAGCCGCTCGCTCTACGTCGACGCCCTCGGCCTGCCCCTGGAACGGCTGGACGGCGACTACTTCGCCAGCGAGCGCATCGAGGGCAGCAGGCACTTCGGCGTCTGGCCGCTGCGCGAGGCCGCGCAGGCCTGCTTCGGCACCCCTGACTGGCCGGCCGGGCGGCCGGTGCCGCAGGCGAGCGTCGAGTTCGAGCTCGCCGGCACCGACGCGGTGGCCGCCGGCGCGGCCGAGCTGGAGGGCCGGGGCGTCGAGCTGCTGCACGGGGCGCGCACGGAGCCGTGGGGGCAGACCGTGGCCCGGCTGCAGAGCGCCGAGGGACTCGTGGTGGGGCTGTCCTACGCGCCCTGGCTGCACTGAGCGCCGGGTGCGCTCTCCGCGCGGGCGCGGGCGCGGGCGATGCGTCCGGCGAGCTTGGCCTGCGCCTTCACCGGGAAGGCGGCCAACGCCGGCTCGAGCTGGGCGATCCGGTACGGCTGGGTGGTCAGCGCGCGGAACGCCAGGCCGGTGGTGACGCCGTGACCGGGGCGCTCGACGACGGTGACCTCGTCGCCCGCCCCGAGGTCGCCGGTCTCCAGCACCCGCAGGTAGGCACCGGTGGCGCCGCGCGCGGTGAACCGCTTGACCAGGTCTGGGACGTCCCAGAACCGGGCGAAGGTGGCGCACGGGGTCCGCGGCGCGGTCACCTCGACCAGCGCCGTCCCCACCCGCCAGCGCTCGCCGATCTCGGCGGCGGTGAGGTCGATCCCCGCCGTCCGCAGGTTCTCCCCGAACCGGCCCGGCGGCAGGTCGCGGTCGAGCTCGGCGGCCCAGCCGTCGGCGTCCTCCTGGGCGAAGGCGTAGACCGCCTGCCCCTCGCCGCCGTGGTGCTTGCGGTTGGCCTGGACGTCGCCGGCGAGGCCGAGCGCCCCGACCGCGACCCGCCCGCCGACCGGCCGCTTGTCGATGCCGCTGCGGTCGGGCCGGCGCCCGGGCAGGGGCAGCAGATCGGGGCCGGACACGCAGACGGCCAGCAGCCGCGCGGTCACTTCCTGGCGGAGGAGGGCTCGCTGGTGGACAGCGCGGCGACGAAGGCCTCCTGGGGGACCTCGACCCGGCCGACCATCTTCATCCGCTTCTTGCCCTCCTTCTGCTTCTCCAGCAGCTTGCGCTTGCGGGTGATGTCACCGCCGTAGCACTTGGCCAGGACGTCCTTGCGGATGGCGCGCACGGTCTCGCGGGCGATCACCCGCGAGCCGACGGCGGCCTGGATCGGCACCTCGAACTGCTGCCGCGGGATGAGCTCGCGCAGCTTGCCGGCCATCATCACGCCGTAGCTGTACGCCTTGTCCTTGTGCACGATCGCGCTGAACGCGTCGACGGCCTCGCCCTGCAGCAGGATGTCCACCTTGACCAGCGCCGACTCCTGCTCACCGGCCTCGGCGTAGTCCAGCGACGCGTAGCCGCGGGTGCGCGACTTCAGCGCGTCGAAGAAGTCGAAGATGATCTCGCCGAGGGGCAGCGTGTAGCGCAGTTCGACGCGGGACTCGCTGAGGTAGTCCATGCCGCCGAGCTGGCCGCGCCGGCTCTGGCAGAGCTCCATGATGGTGCCGGTGTAGTCGCTGGGCGCGATGATCGTGGCGTTGACGACCGGCTCGAAGACCGTGTCGATCTTGCCCTCGGGCCAGTCGCTGGGGTTGGTCACCGTGTGCTCGGTGCCGTCCTCCATGACCACGCGGTAGACGACGTTGGGCGCGGTGGAGATCAGGCTGATGCCGGCCTCGCGCTCGAGGCGCTCGCGGACGATCTCCAGGTGCAGCAGGCCGAGGAACCCGACGCGGAAGCCGAAGCCCAGCGCCGCGGAGGTCTCCGGCTCGTAGGTCAGCGCGGCGTCGTTGAGCAGCAGCTTGTCCAGCGCCTCGCGCAGCAGCGGGTACTCGCTGCCGTCGATCGGGTAGAGGCCGGAGTAGACCATCGGCCGGGGGTCGCTGTACCCGCCGATCGGCTCGGCGGCCGGGCGGTGCTGCAGCGTGACGGTGTCGCCGACGCGGGACTGGCGGACGTCCTTCACCCCGGTGATGAAGTAGCCGACCTCCCCGACGCCGAGACCGTCGACCGGCTTGGGTTCCGGTGAGATGACGCCGATCTCGAGCAGCTCGTGGGTGGCGCCGGTCGACATCATCTTGATCCGCTCGCGGCTGGCGATCCGCCCGTCGACCACCCGGACGTAGGTGATGACGCCGCGGTAGATGTCGTAGACGCTGTCGAAGATCATCGCCCGGGCCGGGGCGTCGGCGTCGCCCTCGGGCGGCGGGATCTGGGCGACGATCGCGTCGAGCAGCTCGGGCACGCCCTCGCCGGTCTTGCCGCTGACCCGCAGGACGTCGTCGGGGTCGCAGCCGATGATGTGCGCGATCTCGGCGGCGTACTTCTCCGGCTGGGCGGCCGGCAGGTCGATCTTGTTGAGGACCGGGATGATCGTGAGGTCGTTCTCCAGGGCCAGGTAGAGGTTGGCCAGGGTCTGCGCCTCGATGCCCTGCGCGGCGTCGACCAGCAGCACCGCGCCCTCGCAGGCGGCCAGCGACCGGGACACCTCGTAGGTGAAGTCCACGTGGCCCGGGGTGTCGATCATGTCGAGGACGTACTCGTCGGCGCCGACCGTCCAGGGCAGGCGCACGTTCTGCGCCTTGATGGTGATGCCCCGCTCGCGCTCGATGTCCATGCGGTCGAGGTACTGGGCGCGCATCTGCCGTGCCTCGATGATCCCGGTGACCTCGAGCATCCGGTCGGCCAGCGTCGACTTGCCGTGGTCGATGTGGGCGATGATGCAGAAGTTCCGGATCCGGGCGGGATCGGTGGCAGCGGGAGTCGTCACAGTGCCGCCATCGTCCCACGGCCGGGCGCGACGGTGCGGAGCACCGTGCCGGGGCACACCCGCGGCCGGGGTGGGACGGCCCCCGGGACGCTGGTAACCTGGCAGGCCGGTCCGCTGACGCCTGCCGTCCGGACGTACCGACAGACCTGCACCCTTCCTGCGAGACACCGAGGCTCACGCGTGGCGAACATCAAGTCCCAGATCAAGCGGAACAAGACGAACGAGAAGGCGCGGCAGCGCAACGTCGCCGTCAAGTCCGCCCTGAAGACGGCCGTCCGCCGCTTCCGCGAGGCCGCTGCCGCCGGCGACACCGACGCCGCGACCACCGCCCTGCAGCGGGCCAGCAAGGCCCTCGACAAGGCCGCCAGCAAGGGCATCATCCACAAGAACCAGGCCGCCAACCGCAAGTCGGGCATGGCCAAGCAGCTGACCAGCCTCTGAGCTGCGTCCCGCGCTCCCGGGCCCCCGTCCTCCTCGCCGGAGGACGGGGGCCCGTCGCTTCTCCGGCTCAGTACCGGGCGCGGGCGCGGGGGTCGCGGCCGGTGGTGGCGCGGATGTCCACGATGCGGCGGATCGCGCGCTCGAGCGCGTAGTCGGCGCTGGCCGCCACGCCCTTGACGTCGGCGTTGAGCTCGGCGGCCACGCCGATCGCCTGCTGGAGGCCCTCGATGCTCCAGCCCCGCGCCTGGGACTGCGCCTTCTTCACCTTCCACGGCGGCAGCTTGAGCGCCCGCGCGAGCTCGCCGGTGTTCGACGTGTTCAGCGAGGTGACCCGGGCCGCGGTGCGGATGCCGTCGGCGATCGCGTCGGCGACGAGCACGTGTGCGACGCCGCGCTCCAGCGCCCAGCGCAGCGTCTCGATGGACCCCTGCCGGTCCCCCACCAGCACCCGCTCCGCGACGGTGAAGCCGCTGACCTCGGCCTGACCGCGGTGGAAGCGGGCGACGGCGTCGGCGTCGATGGCGCCGCCGACGTCGGCGACCAGCTGCGTGGCCGCCGAGGAGAGGGCCCGCAGGTCGCCACCGACGGCGTCGACCAGCGCGGTGACCGCGTCCGGGGTGATCCGCCCGCCGGCTCCGCGCACCTCGTTGCGCACGAACGCCGCCCGGTCGCCGGGTGAGGAGATCTTGGCGCACTCGTCGACGGCCGCGCCGGCGGCGCTCAGGGCCTTGAGCAATGCCTCGTTGCGCTTGCCGCCGTGGTGCACGACCACGAGCGTGAGGTCGGGGTCGGGGTCCTTGCAGTAGCCGGTCAGCGCGTCGACCAGCGCGCTCGCCGCCTCGTGCACCCCGCTGACGACGACGAGGCGGTGCTCGCCGAACAGCGAGGGGGCCAGCACGTCGGCCAGCTGCCCGACCGGGAGGCCGAGGGCGGTCAGCTCGTGCAGCTCCGCCTGCGGGTGCCGCTCGAGGACGGCGGCCCGCACCGCGGCCACCGCGCGCGAGCGCAGCAGCTCCTCCTCGCCGACGACGGCCCGCAGGCGGGAGGTCGGCGGGGGCGGTGCGGCGGTCACCCCGGCATGGTGTCACGCGCCGCCGACAGCCCCGCGGTCCTCCGCCGGGTGGCGGGTCAGGCGTCCTCGCGGACCACGGCGGCTCCCCGCGCCGGCACGACCACCTCGCCGTCGACCTCCCGGCCGGTGAGCAGCTCGGTCCCGCGGGCCGGGACGCGCTGCTCCCGGCCGGTGTGGTCGAGGCAGAACAGGTAGGAGCGCGCGCCGTCGTCGGACACCCGGCGGACCACCTCCACGCCCGGCGGCACGGCGGCGACCGGCCCGACGCCGGCCTCCTCGAGCACCCGGCGCAGCAACGCGTCCCAGGAGGCGTCGTCGAGCTGGGTGGCGACGTACCAGGCGACCCCTCCGCCGGGCAGCGGGCGACGGGTGACCGCGGGCTGGCCGGGCACCGGCCCGGCGAGCACCCGGGCGACGACCTCGACGTCGTCGCCGACCGTGCCCTCCTCGGACCAGACCGTCCCCCGCCAGCCGTGCTCGAGCTCGAGCACCTCACCGGGCAGCAGGGGCAGCACCTCGGTCATCCGTACCCCGAGCAGGTCGCGGAAGGCGCCCGGGTAGCCGCCGAGGCGGACGTGCTCGTGCTCGTCGACGACGCCCGACGAGCACGTGACGACGACGTGGGCTCCCGCGGCGCCCGCGGCGGCGATCGCCTCGGCGGTGGCGTCGGTGCACAGGTGCAGGGTCGGGACGACGACGACGCGGTGGGCGGCCAGCCGCTCGGCCAGGTCGTCGGCGGCCACGGGGACGACGTCGCTGGTGACCCCGGCCGCGCGCAGCACGCGGTGCACCGCGCGGCCGGCGTCGAGGTAGCGCAGCAGCTCGGTCGGCCGGGAGGGGGCGTCGCAGGCCCACCAGGCCTGGTGGTCGAACACCTGCGCGACGTCGGCCTGGACCCGGGTGCCGCGGACCTCGTCGAGGCTGCGCAGCGTGCGGCCGAGCTCCTTCACCTCCCGCCAGGTCCGCGAGTCGGTGCCCGCGTGCGGCAGCAGGCCCGAGTGGTGCTTCTCCGCGCCGGCCCGGCTGGCCCGCCACTGGAAGAAGCAGACGCCCTCGGCCCCGCGGGCGACGTGGACGAGGCTGTCGCGCACCGCCTCTCCGGGCCGCTTGGCGACGTTGACCGGCTGCCAGTTGACCGCGGAGGTCGAGTGCTCCATCAGCAGCCAGCGCCCGCCCCCGGCCAGGCCACGGGTGAGGTCGGCGCAGAAGGACATCTCGGCGTGCGGGTCGGGCAGCCGGTGGTCGAGGTAGTGGTCGTTGGAGACCACGTCCTGGGTGGGCGCCCAGACGCCGTAGTCCATGGCCCACTGGTGGCTGGTGACCATGAAGTTGGTCGTGACCGGGACGTCCGGGGTGATCCGGCGGAGCACCTCGGCCTCGGCGAGGTACTGGTCGAGCAGTTCGTCGGAGGAGAAGCGCAGGTAGTCCAGCCGCTGCGTGGGGTTGCCGGTGGCCGTCGTCCGCCGCGGCACGCCGATCTCGGCCCAGTCGCCGTAGCGCTGGCTCCAGAACGCGGTGCCCCATGCCTCGTTGAGCGCCGCCAGCCCGTCGGTGCCGGTGCCGTAGCGGCGCTGCAGCCACCTGCGGAACGCCTCGGCGGACACGTCGCAGTAGCAGTGCACGTTGTGGCAGCCGAGCTCGTTGTTGACGTGCCACATGGCCAGCGCGGGGTGCCCGGCGTAGTGCCGGGCCAGGTGCTCGACCAGCGCCAGCGAGCGCTCCCGGAACACCGGCGAGGACGGGCACCAGGTCTGCCGCCCGCCGATGGCGAAGCGGGTGCCGTCCTCGGCGACGGGCAGCACCTCCGGGTGCAGCCGGGCCAGCCACGGCGGCGCCGACGCCGTCGCGGTGGCCAGGTCGACCCGGATGCCGCCCTCGTGCAGCAGGTCCACGACCTCGTCGAGCCAGCCGGTCTCGAAGCGCCCCGGCTCGGGCTCGAGCAGGGCCCAGCTGAACACCCCGACGGTGACCAGGTCGACGCCGGCCTCCCGCATCAGGGCGACGTCCTCGGCCCACACCTCACGCGGCCACTGCTCGGGGTTGTAGTCCCCGCCGAAGGAGATGGAGTCGGTGGGCCAGCGGCTCACCTGTCCGACCCCGCCGACAGCCCGGCCCGCCAGTACCGCTGCAGGACCAGGAAGGTGATGATCAGCGGGACCACCGAGACCAGCGAGCCGACGACGGTCAGGATCTGCAGCTGCGGGTCGCGCGATACCTGGGACTGCCAGGAGAACAGGCCGAAGGTGATCGGCCAGAGGTCGTTGTTGCGCAGCATGATCAGCGGCAGCAGGAAGTTGTTCCAGATGACGACGAACTGGAACAGGAAGATCGTCACCAGCGCCGGGCTCATCAGCCGGACGGCGATGGTGGAGAAGATCCGCCACTCGCTGGCACCGTCGAGCCGGGCAGCGTCGATCAGCTCGTCGGGGACCGAGGCGGCCGCGAAGATCCGGGACAGGTACACCCCGAACGGGCTGACGATGCTCGGCAGGAACACCGCCCAGAAGGTGTTGGTGAGGTCCACCCGCGCGAAGAGCAGGAACAGCGGCAGGGCCAGCGCGGTCGCCGGCACCAGGACCCCGCCGAGGACGATGGAGAACAGCAGCTCCCGGCCGCGGAACTCGTACTTGGCCATGGCGTAGCCGGCCATCGCCGCCAGCAGCGTGCCCACCGCGGCGCCGAGCCCCGCGTACAGGAGGCTGTTGAGCGCCCAGCGCAGGAAGATGCCGTCCTCGCGGGCGAAGAGCGCCGCCAGGTTGGCCCCGAGGTTCCAGTCGGCGAACCAGAAGCCGTTGCTGTTGATCAGGTCCGGCTGGGACTTGGTCGAGTTGACGACCAGCCAGTAGACCGGCAGCAGGAAGTACACGGCCGCGGCGACCAGGACGACCATCGCCGCGGTCACCGAGACCGGGGACTCCTGGGTGGCCCCTCTGCGCGCCAGCCGCGACCGCGGCGGGGTGGTGCTCTGCTTCCCGCCCTGGACGGGCGCCACGGTGCTCACAGTCCCGACCGCCTCGAGGTCGCCCGCAGGAACGCGAAGGAGAGGATGAAGGTCGCGAGGGCCAGGACCACCGACATGGCGGCGGCCAGCGGGTAGTTGTTGGCACTCGCCGTCGTGTAGGCGAGCAGGTTCGGGGTGTAGCTCGACGTCACGTTGGTCGAGATCGCCCGGAACACGACCGGCTCGGTGAACAGCTGCAGCGTGCCGATGATCGAGAACACCCCGGTGAGGACCAGCGCGGGCAGCACGAGCGGGATCTTGATCGACCACGCGGTGCGGATGCCGCCGGCGCCGTCGACCTTGGCGGCCTCGTAGACCGACTGCGGGATCGCCTGCATCGCCGCGAAGATGATCAGCATGTTGTACCCGGTGTAGGTCCAGGTCACGACGTTGGCGATCGACCACAGGATGGTGCCCGAGCCGAGGAAGTCGACCTCGAGCCCGCCGTCCTCCAGGAGACCCACGATCGGGCTCAGCTGCGGGCTGTAGAGGAACGCCCACATCAGCGCCGCGATGACCCCGGGGATGCCGTAGGGCAGGAAGAAGGCGATCCGGAAGGTCCGCTTGAGCCGGGCCACCGCCGAGTCCAGCAGCAGGGCGAGCAGCAGGGCGAACCCGAGCATGATCGGCACCTGCACGACGCCGAACAGCAGGACGCGGCCGACCCCCTCGAGGAAGGCCGGGTCGGTGACCACCCGGGAGTACTGCTCCAGCCCGGCGAAGGTGGTGGTCGTCTCGCCGAAGATCCCGCCGGTGCGCTCGGTCTTGGTCAGGCTCTGACCGATCGCGTAGCCGATGGGCAGCAGGTAGAAGAGGACGAACGGGACCAGGAACGGCAGCGTGAACCAGATCCAGGCCCGGGACCTGACCGCCGTCCTCCCCTGCCGCCGCGGTGCGGCGGCAGGGGAGGACGGGCTGGCCGGCGGGGCGACGGCGGTCATGGCCGGTGCGAGGTCAGTCCGCGACCTGGACGCCCTGGCTCTCCAGGGACTCCACCGACGCGGCCTGGGCGTCGGTCAGCGCATCCGAGAGCGTGCCCTGACCGTTGAGGGCGGCGGTGAAGCCGTCGCTCATGGCCGTGTAGGTGTCGGTCATGGTCGGGCCCCAGGTGAAGTCGGTGTTCACCTGTTCCGACGCCTGGTTGAAGATGTCGAAGATCTCCTGGCCGCCGTAGAACTCGACTCCCTGCTGCAGGGCCGGGACGTCCGCGCCGGCACGAGCCGCCGGGAAGAGGCCGCCGAGCTCGTTGGCCATGGCCAGCGCCTCGGGGTCGGTGTTGAGCCACAGCGCGAAGCGCGCCGCCTCGGCGGGGTGCTCGGTACCGGAGAGGACGGCGGTGGTCGAGCCGCCCCAGTTGCCGGCAGCCTCCTCACCGCCGGCCCACTGCGGCAGGGGAGCGACCCGCCACAGGCCCGCGGTGCTGGCCGCGTTGTCCCGGATGGTCGAGTAGCCCCAGGCCGCCGACGGCCAGCTGGCCACCTGGCCGGAGTTCCACGCGGCGTAGAGGTCGGGCGAGAAGCCCTGCAGGTTGGTGGCGACGAGGTCCTCGTCGATCATCCGCTGCCAGTACTCCGCGACCTCCTGCGCCTCCGGGCTGTCGACGTTGACCTGGACCTGGTCGCCGTCGAGCTCGAACAGGCTCGCCCCGCGCTGCCACAGCAGACCGGTGAACCAGTTCGCGTCGCCCTGCGGGAAGTGCGTGATGTAGGCGCCGGTGGCCTGCTTGAGCTGCTGGGCGGCCTGGTAGTACTCGTCCCACGTCGCCGGCGGCTCGGTGATGCCGGCCTGCTGGAAGAGGTCCTCGCGGTAGAACAGCGCCATGGGGCCGGTGTCCTGCGGGATCGCGTAGACGCCCTCGTCACCGAGCTGCACCTGCGACCAGGTCCAGTCGACGAACTCGGCCGACGCGTCCTCGACGCCCTCGCAGGCGCTGATGTCCTGCAGCCCGTCCTGGAGCCGGAAGCTCGCGAGCGAGTCGTACTCGATCTGGCTGATGTCCGGCGCCGTCCCGGCCTCCAGGCCGTTGAACAGGTTGCTGTAGGTGCCGGCGTTGCCGGCCGGGGTGGTCTCCACCTCGACCTGGACGTCGGGGTTCTCCTCGTTCCACATGGCCACGACCTCGTCCATGCCGGGCACCCACGTCACGAAGTTGAGCGTGACCTCGCCGTCGGACGCGGCACAGTCGGTGGAGCCACCGCCTCCGCCGCCGCCCGCGGCGGTGTCGTCGTCCCCGCCTCCGCCACAGGCTGCCAGGGCGAGCATGGGGAGGGTCATGGCGGCCACCATCAGGCGGCGCTGGTGCTTCACAGAGAACTCCTCGTCATTGGGGGGTCCGGCAGAGGGTGACGGTTGCGCTGAGGCGGAGTCAAGGAGCCGGGCCGTGGCGCGCGACACCCCACTCCTCGGCGCTGCCGACGACGGCGAGATCCCCCTCGAGGTCGGTCCGGTGCACCCTCGTTCCGGCTCTGACCAGGGCCGATACGAGATCCGGCGCCGGGTGGCCGTAGGTGTTGTCCGCCCCCACCGAGACGATCGCGACCCGGGCGCCGACCGCGGCCAGGAACGCCGGGTCGGCGTCGGCGCTGCCGTGGTGGGGCACCTTGAGGACGTCGGCGGTGAGGTCCACCCCGCGGTCGAGCAGCCGCGCCTCGGCGGAGGCGCCGAGGTCCCCGGTGAGCAGCACCCGCAGGCCCCGGTGGGTGACCCGGACGACCAGGGACAGGTCGTTGGGCTCGGCGGCCGCCGTGGCGATCTCGGGAGGCGGCGCGAGGACCTCCAGCCGTGCTCCGCCGACCGTCCGCACGTCGCCCGGCTCGAGCACTTCCCGGCGCGCTCCGGCGCGGGCGGCCTGCGCGTCCAGCGCGGCCCCGCGGTCGTCGGCCGGGGACAGCGTCCCGGTGGCGATCGTCCCGACCTCCCGCCCGGCCAGCGCGCCGGCCAGGCCCCCGGCGTGGTCGGCGTCGAGGTGGGAGAGCAGCACGAGCGGGAGGGTGTCGACCCCCAGCCGGTGCAGGCACGCGTCGACCGGGCCGACCTCCGGCCCGGCGTCGACCAGCACGGCCTCCCCGGGGCCGGTGGGCACGACGAGGGCATCCCCCTGGCCGACGTCGCAGGCGACCAGCACGGCACCGGACGGCGGCCAGCCGCCCGCCACCTGGCGCAGCGGCCAGCCGAGCAGGACCACCCCGAGGAGGACGGCGAGGGCCAGGGCGCGCAGCCGCCGGGAGCGCCACAGCACCAGCCCGGCGGCCACGAGCAGCGCGGTGAGCAGCAGCGCGCCCCGGGTGCCGGCCGGCCACCCGGTGGCCGCGTCGGGGAGGCCGGCGGCCGTCCGGGCGACGGCCACCAGCCACCGCACCGGCCAGCCGGCCACCCAGACGAGGGCGTCACCCGCCGGCGGCGCGACCGGGCCGACGAGCGCGGCGAGCAACCCGAGCACCGTCGCGGGCGCCACGGCCGGGGCCGCGAGCAGGTTGGCCGGCACCGACACGGGGCTGACCAGGCCCGACAGCCCGGCGACCAGCGGCGCGGTGGCCAGGCCGGCGGCCGCGGCCACCGCCACCGCGTCGGCGAGCACGACGGGCCACCTGCGCCGCTGCAGCGCGCGGGACCACCCGGGCGAGAGCAGCACGATGGCCGCCGTCGCGGTCACCGACAGGGCGAAGCCGGCGTCCCACGCGAGCCGCGGGTCGAGCAGCAGCAGGACCGTCACCGCGGCCGCGAGTGCCGGCACCGCCACCCGGGAGCGGCCGGAGGCCAGCGCCAGCAGGCCGACGCCGCCCATGGCGGCCGCCCGGACGACACTGGCGGTCGGCCGGGCCAGCACCACGAACCCGGCGAGCGCGACGAGGGCCACCAGCGCCTGCACGCGGCGGTCGACGGCCCGGCGGCGCAGCGGTGCGAGCACCCCGGCGAGGACGATCGCCACGTTGGCGCCGGACACCGCGGTGAGGTGGGACAGCCCGGCGCGACGGAAGTCCTCGGTGAGCACCGGGTCCATGGCGCGGGTGTCCCCGACGACCAGGCCGGGCAGCAGGCCGGCCGCGGAGGGGTCCAGGACGCGGGCCGCCGAGCCGGCGAGCCCGTCGCGCACCCCGCCGGCCAGGCGCTGCACCCACGGCGGCTCGCCGACCGGGTGCGGGGGTCCACGCGCCGAGAGCCGGGCCACGATCCCCTCGGAGGCGGGCGCCGCGCGCACGGCGACCCGCGCCCGCACCCGCTGACCGGGCAGCAGGTCGGTCCAGCCGTCCACGGGCGCGAAGACCACGACGGGCGCGGTCAGGTCGACCGTCGAACGGCCGTCGTCGAACGCGGTGACCGTGGCGTCGAGGGCCAGGCGCGGCGCGGCCGCGCTCCCTACCCGCCGGGGGTCCCCGTCCACCTCGAGGGCCACGGCCACCGTGCCGTCCGCGCCGACCCCGGCCAGCGGGGAGGCGGCGTGGGCGGCCCCCCGCACGGCCGCGATCCCGGACGCGGTCGCCACCGCGCCGAGCACGGCGAGGACGACGAGCGCACCGGCCCGGTCCCGCCTGCGGGCCACGACGGCGGCGCCGGCCACCGCCCCGGCCGCGACGGCGGCCGATGCGGCCGGGGGGACGTGGACCGCGCCGAGGGTGACGGTCCAGACGGCGACGGCGACGGGGACCAGCCGCAGGTCGAGCCAGGTCCGGCGGACCGGTGGCGGGACCGTCACACCCGCACCAGGTCGGCCAGCTCGGCGTAGATGGTCGGACCGATGCCGGGGACGTCGTCGAGCTGCTCGACGCTGGTGAAGCGGCCGTTCCGGTCACGGTGGTCGACGATCCGTTCGGCCAGGACCGGGCCGATGCCGGGCAGGGCGTCGAGGTCGGCGGCCGTGGCGGTGTTGAGGTCCAGCGGCCCGCCCGGGGGTCCGGTCCCGGCCGGCGCGGCCGCCGGTGCGGCGCCGGGCACGCCGACGGCGATCTGCTGGCCGTCGGTCACGACCGCGGCCAGGTTGACCGACGCGGGGTCGGCCTCGGGCAGCAGCCCGCCGGCCGCGGCGACCGCGTCGGCCACCCGCGCGCCCTCGGGCAGGGTCACCAGGCCGGGCCGCACCACCAGGCCGACGACGGAGACGACGACGGTCGCCTGTGTCCCGGCGGCCTCCCCCACCGCGGGCGGGTCCGGTGCCGCCGGGGCGGAGGTCACGGCCGGCGGCGCGGGCTGCACGCTGGGCCGGTCGAGCCAGGTCCAGCCGGCCACCGCCAGGGCGGCGAGGAGGCCGGCCGCCCACAGCGCCCAGGTGCCGCGCCGGCCCGGGTCGACGCGCACCGCCCGCGCCGCCGCCAGGTGCCGTCCCGGGTCGTGCGGTCCCTCGTCCGCGGCCTCGGCGGGCCCGTCGTCGGCGTGGTCGTCAGGCGCGTGGTCGTCAGGCGTGTGGTCGTCGGTGTCGTCGCGGGGGTCGTCGTCGGGCAGCCAGCCGGACCGGCGGCCCTCGTCGAGGAGCACCCGGAGCCGGGCGCGGATGACGTCGGCGTCGTCGCGGCGGGAGGTCAGGCGCACCCGGCGGACGCTAGAGACGACGTCGGCCGCCGCGGACCGTCCGGCGGGCGCCTGTGGACGGCCTCCCCGCCTGTGGACGGGCCGGAGCCGGATCCGGGCACCCGGGTGCACGCTGCGCCGGTGCCCCACCTCCTCCGGTCAGTCCCCGCGCCGCTCCGCGCCGGTGCCGGGCTCCTCGCCCTGATCGGGTCCCTGCTCCGCCGGTGCCACCACGACGCCGACCGCGCCGGGTCCGACGTGCGCGCCGATGACCGCGCCCAGTTCGCTGACGTGCAGCTCCCGGATCCCGGGGATCGCCTCGCGCAACTGGGCGGCCAGCTTCTCCGCGCGCTCGGCGGCGGCCAGGTGGTGCACCGCCACGGAGGCGCCCGGCCCGCCCGCGGCCTCCGCCGCCCGCTGCACCAGGCGGGTGATGGCGCGGGCGGTGGTCCGCACCCGCTCGAGGGGCACCACCCGCCCGTCGACCACGTGCAGCACCGGCTTGATCGACAACGCGGTGCCCAGCAGCGAGGCGGCGGAGCCGATGCGGCCACCGCGGCGCAGGTGCTCGAGTGTGTCGACGACGAACAGCGTGCGGGTGCGCGCCGCGGTGCCGTTGGCCGCGGCGGCGACCGTGGCGGCGTCCGCGCCCTCCGCGGCGGCGCGCGCGGCGGCCAGGACCGCGAAGCCGGTGCCCATCGCCGTCGACCGGGTGTCGACGACGGTGACCACGTGCTCCCCGACCTGGGCGGCGGCCAGCCGGGCGGCGTCCCAGGTGCCGGAGAGGTCGGCCGACAGGTGGACGGAGACGACCCGGTCGGCGCCGGCGGCCAGTCGCCGGCGGTAGGCCGCGACGAAGTCACCGGGCGTGGGCCGGGAGGTCGACACCCGCTGCCCGCGGACACTGAGCGCCCGGGCGACGTCCCCGGGGGTGATCTCCTCGCCCTCGCGTCCCGACCGGCCGGCGAGCACCACGTAGCAGGGCACCACCTCGATGCCGTACCGGGCGACGACCTCGGGAGGCAGGTAGGCCGTGGAGTCGGTGACCACGGCGACGGGCATCCGGCGAGGTTAGTCCGCGTCCGGCCGGACGACCGCTGGGGTGCCGACCGGCCGAGGCGCCGGCCTCAGGTCAGCGCGTCGGCGTCCTGGGCCGGCGGGGCGCCCTCCGGGGTGGCACCGGCGTCGAGCCCGGAGCGTCCGGCCCGCCCGTCCCCTTCCGCCCCGGGGACGACGGCGACGGAGCAGTTGTGCCGCAGCAGCCGCCACCGCTCCCCCTGCCGGGCGATCTCGCTCCAGCCGCAGTTGGCCAGCGGCCCGAACACCCGCCGGTGCTGCGGGCCGAGCCCGAGCAGGGCCTCGATCAGCCGTCCGGCGGTGCCGCCGTGGGTGACGACGACGGCGGTGTCCACCGCCGGCAGGTCGGCCAGCGCGGCCAGGGCGCGGGCCACGACGGCCGCGTTCTCCTCACCGCCGCGGCCCTGGACCGGCCTGCCGGCGAGCCAGTCGGCGTACTGGCCCGGGAACCGCTCGGCCACCTCCTCGCGGGTCAGCCCCTCCCAGCAGCCCAGCCCGTGCTCGCGCAGGCGCTCGTCGAGGTGCAGCGGGACGCCGAGCAGGGCGGTCAGCACCGCGGCCGTGTCGGCGGCACGGACGAGGTCGCTCGAGACGACGGCGGTCGACCCGCGACCCAGCCCGCCCGCGACCAGGTGGGGTGCGGTGCGCACCGCCTGCGCCCGGCCCTCGGCGTCCAGCGGCGGGTCCAGCTGGCCCTGGAACCGGCCGGTGGCGTTCCACTCGGTCCGCCCGTGCCGCCAGACGACCAGCCGCGGCACCGGGAGGTCGGGCAGGACGGCGGCCGTCACCGGCCCGTCGCGTCCCCGGGCTCCCCCGCCGTCCCGTCGAGCAGGGGGTCCCCCTCGAGCAGGTCGTCGTCGAGCAGGTCCTCGTCGGTGGTCCCGCCGGTCGCGTCCGCCGCCGGCTCGTCCGGGTCGGGCGCCAGCAGCGCCGGACCGGAGCCGGCCGGGTCCACGTCGTCCGCGGACAGGGTGCCGGCGGAGGCGCCGTCGCCGGCCGGGGCCGCGCGGTCGACGAACGGGATGGTCGGGCAGTCCTTCCACAGCCGCTCGAGGGCGTAGTAGGCGCGTTCCTCGGCGTGCTGGACGTGCACGACGACGTCGACGAAGTCGAGCAGCACCCAGCGGGCCTCGGCGACGCCCTCGCGCCGCACGGGCTTGATGCCCCGCCCGCGCAGCCGCTCCTCGACCTCGTCGACGATCGACTGCACCTGGCGCTCGTTGGGCGCGGAGGCCAGCACGAACGCGTCGGTGATCGCGAGCCGGTCGCTGACGTCGACGATCGACACGTCGGTCGCGAGCTTGTCGGCCGCGGCCTGGGCCGCGAGCAGTGCGGTCTCCCGCGCCTCGGCCGAGGCGGTCATCGGGGCACCTCCTGGAGGGGGGTCGAGGGTGGGTCGGACGGACCGGCGTCCGGCCGGTCGGCGCGTGGGGCGCCGGGCCGCCGCGGGCCCGCGTCTGATCGGTAGAGGCGGCGCTTCTCGATGTACTGGACCACCCCGTCGGGCACGAGGTACCAGACCGGCATGCCGCGGGCCACGCGGTCGCGGCAGTCGGTGGAGCTGATCGCCAGCGCCGGGACCTCCACCAGGCTGACCGCGCCCTCGGGCAGGTGCCCGTCGGCCAGGGTGAACCCGGGGCGGGTGACCCCGACGAAGTGCGCCAGCCGCAGGAACCGCTCGCTGTCGCGCCAGGTGAGGATCTGCGCGAGGGCGTCGGCGCCGGTGATGAAGAACAACTCCGCGTCGGGCCGCTCCCGGTGCAGGTCGGTGAGCGTGTCGATGGTGTAGGTCGGGCCCTCGCGGTCGACGTCGACGCGGCTGACGGTGAAGCGCGGGTTGGAGGCGGTGGCGATGACGGTCATGAGGTAGCGGTCCTCGGCGGGACTCACCACCCGGTCGGTCTTCTGCCAGGGCTGACCGGTGGGCACGAAGACGACCTCGTCGAGCCCGAACAGGCCGGCCACCTCGCTCGCCGCCACCAGGTGGCCGTTGTGGACGGGGTCGAACGTCCCGCCCATCACGCCGATCCGGGTGCCGGTCACCGATCGAGCCTAGCCGGGCGGGACTGCCCGGGCCGGGCCGGACCGGTCACGCCGGGGCCCGCGGTCACGCCAGCGGTCGGGCCCGGCGGTCGCGGGACACCCGGTCCCGGCCGGCCACCGCACCCGGCCACCGGGACCGGGCGCGTCGGTCCCGGGCCGGGCGCTCCCCCGGGGTGGCTCAGAGGGTGGTGACGAAGTCGGCCAGCTGGGTGGCGTTGCGGCACTCGACCATGTCGACGACCTCGCCGTAGCGATCGGCCGCCGAGTCGCCGCTGCCCCACAGCCGCCGCGGCTCGGGGTTGAGCCAGTGCGCCGAGCGGGCGCGGCGCACCAGGTCGGCCAGCACCGGCAGCCCCGGCTGGCGGTAGTTGGTCCGCCCGTCCCCGAGCACCAGCAGGGAGGTCTTCGGCCCGACGGCGGTCGGCCAGCGGTCGGCGAACACCTCGAGGGCGTTGCCGTAGTCGCTGTGCCCGTCGAAGGCCACGACGTCGGCCTCGCGCCCGATCCGCGCGATCGCGCCGGCGACGTCGGCGCCCGGGCGGAAGAACCGGGTCACCTCGTCGGTGGAGTCGACGAACGCGAACGCCCGCACGCCGGAGAAGTGCTCGCGCAGCGCCTGGGTGAGCATCAGCGTGAAGTGGCTGAACCCGGCCACCGAGCCGCTGACGTCGCAGAGCACCACCAGCTCGGGCTTGTGCACCACGCGCGGCCGGTGGTGGGTCACCACCGGCACCCCGCCGGTGCCCAGCGAGGCGCGCACCGTCCGGCGGAAGTCCAGCCGGCCCTCGCGGCCCATCCGCCGCCGCGCCGACAGCCGCGCCGCCAGCCGCCTCGCCAGCGGGGCCACCGCGCGGCGCAGCTCGGCGAGGTCGGACTGCTGCGCCCGCAGGAAGTCGACCTGCTCGGCCAGCGGCCGCACCGCGCTCCGCGCCACCCGCTCGCGGCCGCGCTCAGCGGCGCTGCGCCGGCGGACCTCGGCCTCCACCGCGGCCCGGAAGGCGGCCAGCCGCTCCCGCACGGTCTGCCGGGCCACCTGCTCGGCCAGCCCACCCCGGCCGCCCTCGCCGGGACCCCCGCCGAGCAGCCCGGCCAGCAGCTGGGCGACCAGCGTGTCCGGCGACAGCGCCCGCATCACCCGGTAGCCGAAGTAGGACTGCCCCGACGGCGAGGCCGGCGCCCGGCCGAGCTGCTCGACCGCCTGCCGGGCGAAGCGGCGCAGCGCCTCGTCGTCGCCCTCCAGCAGCAGCCGGGCCAGCTCCTCGCGCATCCGGTCGGCCAGGTCCCGCGGGTCGCCGTCGCCGTGCCCGTCGGGCAGGTCCAGCGTCAGGCCGTCGTCCCCGGACTCGTCGTCAGAGGAGGGGTCGCCGGGGTCGGCGGGACGGTCCGACAGCGGCCACCACAGGTCGAACAGCACGTCGTAGGCCGGCCGCTGCGACGCCCGCTGCAGCAGCACCGCCGCCAGCCCGTGCCGCAGCTGTTCGCGCTCGAGCAGGTCGACCACCGTGAGGATCTCCGCGGCGTCGACGGCCTGGCTGATCCCCACCGGGATGCCGGCCTCGCGGACCGCGCGCACGAAGCCGTCCAGGTGCCCGGCCAGACCTCCCGGGGCCGCCGACGGCGCGGACATCAGTTGAGCCGCAGCTCGGCGGCGGCGCGGTCCTGGTCGCTGGCGTGCTTGAGCACCACGCCCAGCGTCGAGCGGACCGCGGTCTCGTCGAGGGTGTCCAGGCCCAGCTCCAGCAGGGTCTGCGCCCAGTCGAGGGTCTCGGAGATCGACGGCGACTTCTTCAGCTCCATCGCCCGCAGCGCGCGGATGGTGCGCACCAGCTGCTCGGCCAGGCCCGGCGCCAGGTCGGGCACCCGCGAGAGCACGATCTCCCGCTCCCGCTCGGCCGACGGGTAGTCCAGCGAGAGGTACAGGCAGCGCCGCTTGAGCGCCTCGGACAGCTCGCGGGTGGCGTTGGAGGTCAGCACGACCGTGGGCCGGCGGGTGGCGGTCACCGTGCCGAGCTCGGGGATGGTCACCTGGAAGTCGCTGAGCACCTCCAGCAGCAGGCCCTCGACCTCGACGTCGGCCTTGTCGGTCTCGTCGATGAGCAGGACCGTCGGCTCGCTGCGCCGGATCGCGGTCAGCAGCGGCCGGGAGAGCAGGAACTCCTCGCCGAAGATGTCGTCGTGCACGGTGTCCCAGTCGGCGCCGTCCCCGCCCTGCGCGGCCTGGATGCGCAGCAGCTGCTTCTTGTAGTTCCACTCGTAGAGCGCCCGCGCCTCGTCGAGGCCCTCGTAGCACTGCAGCCGGATCAGCTCCGCGCCCGTCGCCGTCGCCAGGGCCTTGGCCAGCTCGGTCTTGCCGGTGCCCGCGGGCCCCTCGACCAGCAGCGGCTTGCCGAGGCGGTCGGCGAGGAAGACCGTCGTCGCGATCCGCTCGTCGGGCAGGTAGCCGGCGGTCGACAGCCGCTTGCCGACGTCGGCGACGGAGGAGAACTGCGGCGACTGCGTCGGCGGGCGGGGCATGCGGCTCCTCGGGGGGCGGCCCGGGCGGCCCGGGCGCGGGCGGGTCAGCGGGTGTGGCCGTTCCCGGTGACGACGTAGGTGGTGCTGGTCAGCTCGGGCAGCCCCAGCGGCCCGCGCGCGTGCAGCTTCTGGGTGGAGATGCCGATCTCGGCGCCGAAACCGAACTCGCCGCCGTCGGTGAACCGGGTGGAGGCGTTGACCAGGACGGCGGCGGCATCGACCCCGGCGGTGAACGCCGCGATCGCGGTCGCGGAGTCGGCCACGATCGCCTCGCTGTGCCCGCTCCCCCACCGCGCGATGTGGTCGAGCGCCGCGGGCAGGTCGTCGACGACGCGCACCGCCATGTCCATCGACAGGTACTCGGTGGCCCAGTCCTCGTCGGTGGCCGGGACGACGGCGTCGTGCGCGGCGCGGGCGCCGTCGTCGCCGTGCAGGGTCACGCCGGCGTCGGCCAGGGCGGTGAGCAGTCGCGGCAGGAACGGCACGTCGCGGTGCACGAGCAGCGTCTCGGCGGCGTTGCAGACGCTCACCCGGTGGGTCTTGGAGTTGAGCACGACCGCCTCGGCGACGGCGGCGTCGGCGGAGGCGTCGACGTAGACGTGGCAGTTGCCGACGCCGGTCTCGATCACCGGCACCTGCGCCTCGCGGACCACTCGCTGGATGAGCGAGGCCCCGCCGCGCGGGATGACCAGGTCGACGTGCCCGCGCGCGGACAGCAGCTCGCCCACCGAGGCGCGGTCGGCCGGGAGCAGCTCGACGGCGCCCTCCGGGAGACCGGCCTTCTGCCCCGCCTCGGCCAGCACCGCGACCAGCGCGGTGTTGGTGCGGTACGCCGACGCCGAGCCGCGCAACAGCGCCGCGTTGCCGCTCTTGAGGCACAGGCCCGCCGCGTCGACGGTCACGTTGGGCCGCGCCTCGTAGACGATGCCGACCACGCCGAAGGGCACCCGCACCTGCCGCAGCTCCAGCCCGTTGGGCAGCCGGGAGCCGCGGACGACGTCACCGACGGGGTCGGGCAGGGCGACCAGCTCGCGCAGCGCCCCGGCGACCCCGGCCACCCGCCCGGCGTCCAGCCGCAGCCGGTCGAGCACCGACGCCGGGGTCCCGTCGGCCGCCGCGGCCTCGACGTCGAGCGCGTTGGCCGCCAGCACCTCGTCGGTGCGCTCGACCAGCGCGTCGGCCATGGCGGCGAGCGCGGCGTCCTTCACATCGGTGGGCAGCGTGCGCAGTACGCGGGCGGCGGCGCGGGCGCGCAGGACGGCGGCCCCGATCAGCGGCAGCTCGACGGCGTCGGACACGTCCCGGAGGGTACGCGCCGCCCCTCCTCCCCGGGCACGTCCCGACTCGTGTGAGAATGGTTCTCATGACCAGGACCGCGGTGCGAGTCGCCGCCGCTGCCGCGACCGCTCTCCTGCTCGCCGCCTGCGGCTCCTCCGACGGTGACGAGGCTGCCGCCGCCGAGGACGGCGTCCGGGTGCAGGCCGCCTTCTACCCCCTGCAGTGGGCGGCCGAGCGGGTCGGCGGCGACCGGGTGGACGTCGCCTCGCTCACCCCGCCCGGCGCCGAGCCGCACGACCTGGAGCTCACCCCGCAGGACGTCGCCGCGCTGACCGAGGCCGACCTGGTCGTCTACCTGGAGGGCTTCCAGCCCGCCCTCGACGACGCGGTCACCGAGGCCGGCGACGCCGCCTGGGACGCCGGACAGGCCGCCGACCTCTCGCTGACGACCGAGGCGCACGAGCACGAGGGCGAGAGCGAGGAGGAGCACGCCGAGCACGCCGACGAGGAGCACACCGGCGATGAGGTCACCGACCCGCACTTCTGGCTCGACCCCACCCGCCTGGCCGACGTCGGCGACGCACTGGCCGACCGGCTCGCCGAGGTCGACCCCGACGGCGCGGACACCTACAGGGCGAACGCCGAGGCGCTGCGCGGCGACCTCGAGGCCCTCGACGCCGAGATGCAGGAGGGGCTCGCCGACTGCGCGGTCACCACGCTGGTCACCGGCCACGACGCCTTCGGCTACCTCGCCGACCGCTACGGCCTGGAGGTGGTCGGCGTCAGCGGGCTGAGCCCCTCGGCCGAGCCCACCGCCGAGCAGCTGGCCGAGATCTCTACGCTGGTCCGGGAGCGCGGCGTGACGACCGTCTACACCGAGACCCTCGCCGACCCCGCCGTCGCCGAGACCGTCGCCGAGGAGGCCGGTGTGCAGACCGCCGTCCTCGACCCGATCGAGGGCCTGACCGACGAGTCGGCCGGCGACGACTACCTCGAGGTCATGCGGGCCGACCTGGCCACGCTGCAGGAGGGGCAGGGCTGCGCGTGACCGACCTCGCGCTCCGGCTGGCCGGCGCCACCATCGGCTACGGCGACGTCGCGATCGTCCGCGACGCCGACCTGACGGTGCGGCGCGGCGAGGCGGTCGCGGTGCTCGGCTCCAACGGCTCGGGCAAGACGACGCTCTCCCGCGGCCTGCTCGGCCTGGCCACCGTCCTCGGCGGCACCGTCGAGGTGCTCGGCGCCCCGGTCGGCCGCCAGCGCGAGCACGGCCGCATCGGCTACGTCCCCCAGCGGCACACCGTCAGCGGCGCGATGCCGGCCACCGTGCGCGAGGTGGTGGGCGTGGGCCGGCTGCCCCGGCTGGGCCTGTTCCGGCGGCCCGGCCCGCGCGACCGGGCCGCGGTCGCCGAGGCGGTCGACGCCGTGGGCCTCGCCGACCGGCTCGAGGACCCGGTGGCCGCCCTGTCGGGCGGCCAGCAGCGGCGGGTGCTCGTGGCCCGCGCGCTGGCCGCCGAGCCGGAGCTGCTGGTCATGGACGAGCCCACCGCCGGGGTCGACGCGGCCAGCCAGGCCGCGCTGGCCGCCGTGCTGGCGCGGGTGTCGGCGGCGGGCACGACCCTGCTCGTCGTGACCCACGAGACCGGGCCGCTGTCGGGCGTGCTCACCCGCGCGGTCGTCGTCGACTCCGGGCGCCTGACCCACGACGGCCCGCTCGCCGCCGTCGGCCCGGTGGCCGGCGCCGACTGCCACCACCCCGACGAGGCCGCGGCCCCGCCGGTGCGCGGGTACCGGCTCGACCAGCCGCGGCCTGCCCCCGACGCGGTCCGCGTGCGTGACGGGAGCCGCTGAGGTGGAGCTGCTCGAGTACGGGTTCATGCAGCGGGCGCTGCTGGCTTCGCTGATGGTCGGCCTGGCCGCGCCCGCCGTCGGGGTCTTCCTGGTGCAGCGGCGGCTGTCACTGCTCGGTGACGGGCTGGGCCACGTCGCGCTCAGCGGCGTCGCCGTCGGTGTGCTCACCTCCACCGCGCCGGTGGGGACGGCGCTGGTCGCCGCCGTGCTCGGCGCGGTGCTCATCGAGCTCGTCCGCGCCCGCGGCCGCACCAGCGGCGACGTCGCGCTCGCCGTCCTGTTCTACGGCGGCATCGCCGGCGGCGTCGTGCTGCTCTCGCTGGCCCCGCGCGGGCAGGCGACCAACCTCGACGCCTACCTCTTCGGCGCCATCACCACGACGACCGGCGCCGACGTCGCCGTCTTCGCCGTCATCACCGTGGTGGTGCTGGCCGTCGTGTGGCTGCTCGGGCAGCGGCTGTACGCGGTGAGCGACGACGAGGAGTACGCCCGCGCCGTCGGCCTGCCGGTGCTGGCGCTCAACGTCGTCCTGGCCGTGCTGGTCGCCTCGACGGTCGTGCTCTCGATGCGGGTGGTCGGCCTGCTGCTGATCAGCGCGCTGATGATCCTGCCCAGCGCCATCGCCCAGCTCGTCGCACGCAGCTTCCGCAGCACGCTGTACCTGGCCTGCGCGATCGGCGTCGTCGTCAGCGTCTCGGGCACCGCCGGCTCCTACTACACCGGCACCCCCTCGGGCGGCACGATAGTGCTGCTGGCCATCGCGCTGTTCCTCGTGGTCACCGCCGGGGCCGCGCTGCGCGAGGCGACGGCGCGGCGGCGGCACGTCCGCCGGGTCGAGGTGCACGCCGCCCACCCCCACGAGCACGGCGAGGGCTGCGGCCACCGGGCGGTACCGCACGGCGACCACCTCGACTACGACCACGACGGGCACCTGCACGCGCCGCACCGGACCGGAACCGGCACGCACTACGACGAGCACAGCGGCCACGACCACAGGGACCACGACCACACGGCGACGCCCCCGGTGGGGACGGAGCGGCCGTGAGCGCCCCCGAGGTCCCGGTCCGCCGGCAGACACGGCAGCGGACGGCGGTGCTGACCCTGCTCGACGAGCTCGACGGCTTCCGCACCGCGCAGGACCTGCACGCCCTGCTCCGCGAGCGCGGCGACGCCGTCGGCCTGGCCACCGTGTACCGCGCGCTGCAGGCACTGGTCGACGACGGCCTGGTCGACGTGCTGCGCGGCGAGGACGGCGAGGCGGCCTACCGGCGGTGCTCGCCCGTGCACCACCACCACCTGGTGTGCCGGTCCTGCGGGCTCACCGTGGAGGTCGCCGACCCGCCGGTGGAGCGCTGGGCCGCCCGGGTGGCCGCCGAGCACGGCTTCGCCGACGTGCAGCACCAACTGGAGGTGTTCGGCACCTGCGGCCGCTGCACCCCCGCTCAGCGGTAGGGGTCGGTCACCTCGCGCAGCCGGGTGAGCGCCGCGCGCAGCTGGGCCGTGGCCTCCTCGCCCAGGTGGGCGGTCCACTCCGCCTCGACCTCGGCCTCCACCCGGCGGGCGATCGCCACCAGCTCGTGGCCCCGCTCGGCGATCTGCACCAGCCGGGCGCGGGCGTCGGTCGGGTCGGGCACGCGACGCACGTAGCCGGCGCGCTGGAGCTGGTCGACGAGGTGACCAGCGGTCTGCTTGGTGACCAGCGCCTGTGCGGCCAGGTCGGTCAGCCGGGTCCCGGCCGGGCCGATCCGGGCTGCGACGCGCGCCTGGGCGAGGGTGAGGTCGCCGTGGCCCTCCGCCGCCAGTGCCGCGAGCACCCGGGCCTCCATCGCCCGGGCCGGGTAGAAACACAGCAGGGCCAGGTTCTGGTGGTCCCGACCGCGGCTGTCACCGTTCTGCCGGACCTCGTCGCGCAGGCTCACGATCCCCCTTGACGGTAGTCAGATGTTCTGACTGAATAGTCCGATCATCTTACCAATGCCGAGGGGGCCGCCGTGGACCTCGACGACGTGTGGCGCACCATCGACGCCCAGCGCTCGAGCCTGGCCGACCTGTTCGACGACCTGTCGCCGGCCGAGTGGGAGACACCGTCCCTGTGCGACGCCTGGCGGGTGCGCGACGTCGCCGCACACCTGACCCTCTCGCAGACGCGACTGCGGGAGGCGATCGTGCCGGCGATCCGGGCCGGCGGCAGCTTCGACCGCATGATCCGCGACTCCGCGCTGCGCGTCGGCCCGCTCCCCGCCGACGAGTACGGCCGGCGGATCCGGGCGATGCTCGGCTCCCGGCGGCGGGTGCCGTTCGTCAGCCCGGTCGCGCCGCTCCTCGACGTCCTGGTGCACGGGCAGGACGTCGCCGTGCCGCTGGGCCGTGAGCGGCCGGTGCCACCGGCCCCCGCGGCTGTGGCGGCGCGGCAGGCGTGGGACCTGCGCGTGCCGTTCCGGGCGCAGCGGCGGCTGGCCGGGCTGCGGCTGCGGGCCACCGACAGCGACCTCGTGCTGGGCGAGGGCGCACCCATCGAGGGCACGACCGGCGACCTGCTGCTGCTGGTCACCGGACGCACCGCCACGCTGCACCGGCTCTCCGGCGAGGGCGTGCACCGACTGCCGGCGGCGACGGGCCGCCGGGAGGACACGAGGAGGACGACATGACCCTGGGCGTGATCACGGACGTGTCCGCACCCGTGGAGGCCTACGACGCGGTGCACGCGGTGATGCTCCAGAAGACCGGCCCGGCCGTCGACGGCCTGCTGCTGCACCTGGCCCGGCCCACCGCGGGTGGCTTCCAGGTGATCGACGTGTGGGAGTCGCGGGAGGCCTACGAGCGCGGGATCCAGGAGATCGTCGGCCCGGCGTCCCTCGAGGCGCTCGGCGGCCATGAGCCCCCGCCCAGGGTGGTCACCGAGTTCGAGGTCCGCGGCCTCGTGCTGCCGAAGGCCGGCGTCGCCGTCTGACCGCACGCCTCCCGGCCCGACGAGAAGGACAGGATGACCTGGGCGGTGGCCACGGACCTGTCCGAGGCGGTGGAGCTGTACGACACCGTGCACCGGCTGCTGCTGGAGCGCACCGGAGGGGTCGTCGACGGCCGGCTGGTCCACCTGACCCGGCCGACCGCCGACGGCTTCCGGATGACCGAGGTGCGGGAGTCCCGCGAGCAGTACGACCGCTACGGCCGCGAGGGCATCGGGCCGCTGGTCGCGGAGGTCCTCGCGGGGCGGCCGTGGCCGACCGTGGTGGTCACCCCGTTCGACGTCCGCGGCCTGGTGGTCCCGGCGGGCGTGGCGGCCCGCTGAGGCCCGGCGTCAGTTGAGGGCGCGGGTGCCGGGCGGCAGGACGCCGCCGCCGACCATGTCGACGACGGCGTCCTGCAGCGCGGTCAGCGCGACCCGCTGGGTGAACGGGCCGGTGGAGACGCGGGCGACGCCGAGCTCCTGCATCTCGCGGGCCGGGAGCGACGCGCCGGGGACGCTGATGAGCGACAGCCGGTTGCGCCCCAGGCCCTCGACCACCTCGGCGATCTCGTTGCGGTCGACCAGCCGCGGCACGAAGACCACCGGTGCGCCTGCCTCGAGGAACGCCTTCCCGCGGCGGATCGCCTCGGCGACCAGCTCGCCGCGTTCGGCCTCCTTCGGAGCGCGGACGAAGGCGTCGGTGCGGGCGTTGAGCACGAAGTCGATGCCGGCGTCGCGCCCGGCCCGCAGCACGGCCTCGACGGCGGCCACGGCCTCGTCGAGCGGCTTCATCTGGTCCTCGAGGTTGCCGCCGACGACGCCCTTCTCGATGGCCCGCCGCGCCGTCTCGCCGGCGTCGCCGTAGCCGGCCTCCATGTCCATGCTCACCGGCAGGTCCACGGCGGCAGCGATCCGGCCGACCATGTCCAGGTGCAGGTCGAGCGGGATGTTCTCGCCGTCCTCGTAGCCGAACGTGGCGGCGATGCCGTGGCTGGCGGTGGCCAGCGCCCGCACGCCGTCGGTGGCGGCCACCACCTGCGCCGAGACCACGTCCCACACGTTGGTGAGGACCAGGATCTCGGGGGCGGTGTGCAGGTCGAGCAGGGTCCGGGCGCGGGTCGCGAGGTCGGTCACGGCTCCCGACCGTACGGCTGGCGTCTAGCGGGACCGCAGTGCGCGCAGGGCGCTCTTGCGGGGCTCGCCGGTGAGCCGGTCGAGGAAGACCTTCCCGTCGAGGTGGTCGACCTCGTGCTGCAGACAGCGCGCCATCAGCCCCGAGCCCGACAGCTGCAGCGGCTCGCCGTGCACGTCGAAGCCCTCGACGACGGCGTGCATCGCCCGCACGGTCGGCGCCCAGATGCCGGGGATGGACAGGCACCCCTCGTCGCCGTCCTGGGTCTCCTCGGACAGCTCCACGATCCGCGGGTTGACCAGGTGGCCGATCTCGCCGTCGACGTTGTAGCTGAACACCCGGGCGCTCACCCCGATCTGCGGGGCGGCCAGCCCGGCGCGGCCGGGGTGGTCGACGGTCTCCACGAGGTCGCGCACCAGGGCGGCGAGCTCCTTGTCGAAGGCCCGCACCTCGTCGGCGGGCGTGCGGAGCACGGGGTCACCGAGCTCGCGGATGGGGCGGATCGTCACCCGGGCAGTCTCCCAGCCGCCCGCGGGCGCCCGACCAGCACCATCTCGTCGCGGTGCACGACCTCGCGCCGGTACTCCGGGTCCAGGTCGGGGGTGCGCCGGCCGAGCAGCCCGGGCAGCTCGCGGGCGTCGTAGGCGACCAGCCCGCGGGCGACGACGGCGCCGTCAGGCCCGACCAGCTCCACCGGGTCGTCAGCCAGGAAGTCGCCGTCCACGCCGGTGATGCCGGCGGCCAGCAGCGACGCCGACCGCTCGCGGACCGCGCGCACCGCGCCCTCGTCGAGCAGCAGCCGCCCGCGCGGCCGGCTGGCGTAGCGCAGCCAGAACTGCCGGCCCGAGGGACGGCGGCCGGTCGGCGCGAACAGCGTGCCCACCCGCTCCCCCGCCAGGGCCGCGGCCGCCTGCTGCGTCGAGGTGACGACGACGGGCACGCCGGCGCCCGAGGCGATGAACGCCGCCTCGACCTTGGTCGCCATGCCGCCGGTGCCCACCCCGTTGCGCCGGGCGGTGCCGAGCGTGACCGCCGCGAGGTCGCCCGGGCCGCCGACCCGGTCGACCAGCCGCGCCGGGCCGGTGCGCGGGTCGCCGTCGTAGACGCCGTCGACGTCGGAGAGCAGGACCAGCGCGTCGGCGGCGGCCACGTGCGCCACCAGCGCCGCGAGCCGGTCGTTGTCGCCGAAGCGGATCTCCTCGGTGGCGACGGTGTCGTTCTCGTTGACGATCGGCAGGACGCCGAGGGTGAGCAGCCGCTCCACCGTCTGGCGGGCGTTGCGGTAGTGGCCGCGGCGGGTGAGGTCGTCGGCGGTGAGCAGCACCTGCCCGACGACGATGCCGTGCCGGTCGAAGGCGTCGGCGTAGGTCTGCACCAGGCGCAGCTGCCCCACGCTGGCGGCCGCCTGCGCGGTGGCGAGGTCACGAGGCCGGCCCTCGACGCCGAGCGGCGCGAGGCCGGCGGCGATCGCGCCGGAGGACACCAGGACCACCTCCCGGCCCGCCGCCCGCACGGCGGCGAGGACGTCGACCAGCGCGCTCAGCCGCGCGGGGTCCAGCCCACCGGGCAGCGTGGTCAGCGACGACGACCCGACCTTGACCACGACCCGGGCGGCGCCGGCGATCTCCGGGCGCACGGTCACGCGCCGTCCCCGGGCAGGTCGTCGTCGGGCAGGTCGTCGTCGGTCCAGGTCTCGGTGAGCTCGTAGGGCGTCCGGCGGGCCTTCTTGGCCGCCAGCCGCTCGGCGGCCCGCACGCGGTGCGGGGCGTCGATGCGGCTGTCGGTGCCCCGGCCGCCGAGGCCCGCGGTCTCCTCCGCGAGCGGGGTGCCGGCGGGCAGGCTGGGCTGGAAGTCGAAGGCGACGTCGCCGATGACGACCGTGTCGCCCTCCTGAGCGCCGAGCCGGGCCAGCTCGTCCTCCACGCCGAGGCGGTTGAGCCGGTCGGCGAGGAAGCCGACGGCTTCGTCGTTGGTGAAGTCGGTCTGCCGCACCCACCGCTCGGGCTTGACGCCGCGGACGACGAACGTGGTCGCGTCGTCGGGGTCGGGGGTGACGGTGAACCCGGAGTCGTCGACCGCGCGCGGCACGACGGTCACCCGGGCGGGCTCGGGCGCCGGCAGCGTGGCCCGGTAGCGCTCGACGGCGGCGGCCAGCGCGTAGCCGAGCTCGGGCAGCCCCTCGCCGGTGGCGGCGCTGACGGGGAACACCTGCAGCCCGCGGGCCTCCAGCGCCGGGCGCACCAGGTCGACGAGCTCCCGCCCGTCGGGCACGTCGATCTTGTTGAGGACGGCGAACCGCAGCCGGCCGACGAGGTCCTCGCGGTACTGCGCGAGCTCGTGCTGCAGCGCGTCGATGTCGCTCTCCGGGTCGCGGCCGGGCTCCAGGGTGGCCATGTCGACCACGTGCACCAGCACCGCGCAGCGCTCGACGTGCCGGAGGAACTCCAGGCCCAGCCCGCGGCCCTCGGACGCGCCGGGGATGAGCCCGGGGACGTCGGCCATCGTGAACACGGTGTCGCCGGCCCGGACCACGCCGAGGTTGGGCACCAGCGTGGTGAACGGGTAGTCGGCGATCTTCGGCCGGGCCGCGGACATCGCCGCGATCAGCGAGGACTTGCCCGCCGAGGGGAACCCGACCAGGCCGACGTCGGCGATGCTCTTGAGCTCGAGGACGGCGTCGAGGGCCTCCCCGGGCTCGCCGAGCAACGCGAAGCCCGGCGCCTTGCGGCGGGGGTTGGCCAGCGCGGCGTTGCCCAGGCCGCCCTTCCCGCCCTGGGCGAGCACGACCCGGGTGCCGGCACCGACGAGGTCCGCGATCACCTCGCCGTCGGGGGTGCTGACGACGGTGCCCTCGGGGACCCGCAGCACCCGGTCCTCGCCGTTGGCGCCGTTGCGGTGGCTGCCGGCGCCGGGGCGGCCGTTGCCGGCCTTCTGGTGCGGGCGGTGGTGGAAGTCCAGGAGGGTGTGGACGTTGGGGTCCACCTCGAGGACGACGTCCCCGCCGTTGCCGCCGTTGCCGCCGTCGGGGCCGCCGAGCGGCTTGTACTTCTCGCGGTGCACGGACGCGACGCCGTGACCGCCGTTGCCCGCGGTGACGTGCACGACGACGCGGTCGACGAACGCGGCCATGTCTGCTCTACCTGCTCACTGCCTCGGGAACGCCACGAGCGCACGGGCCGGCCGGCCCGTGCGCTCGTAGGTGACGTACTGGAACGGCCCCCTTGCAGGGGCCCGCGCCGAGCCTGCGAGGCGCGGGGGGCGAGGCGGTCCTTAAACCGTCGTGATCGAGACGGTCTTGCGGCCGCGGCTGGTGCCGAAGGTGACCGCACCGGGCTGCAGCGCGAACAGCGTGTCGTCGCCGCCACGGCCGACGCCCAGGCCCGGGTGGAAGTGGGTGCCGCGCTGGCGCACGATGATCTCGCCGGCCTTGACGACCTGGCCGCCGAAGCGCTTCACGCCGAGGCGCTGGGCGTTCGAGTCGCGGCCGTTGCGGGAGGACGAGGCGCCCTTCTTGTGTGCCATGTCGTCGTCAGCCCTTCGTGATGTCGCGGATGACCACGTCGGTCAGCGGCTGACGGTGGCCCTGACGCTTGTGGTAGCCCGTCTTGTTCTTGAACTTGTGGATGCGGATCTTCGGGCCCTTGCCGTGGCCGACGATCTCGCCGGTCACGGTCACGCCGGCCAGCGCCTGCGCGTCACTGGTGACGGTCTCGCCGTCGACCAGGAGCAGGGCCGGGAGGGTGACGGTGTCGCCCGCCTCACCCGCGAGACGGTTGACCGTGAACCGGTCGCCCACGGCCACCTTGTGCTGCCGGCCACCGGCCTTCACGACTGCGTACACCACTGAACTCCTCGATCGCTGCTGTCAGTCCCGCGAATCGTCCCCGAGCGCACCCCGGCGCGGGCGCCGGGTGCTGGACGGGCCGCACCGCCTCCTCGACCCCGGGGCGGAGCCCGGTCGGGGCGGTGCAACCCGACCAGCGTACCCGAGCGGCCGGGACGGGGTCGAACGCGGCCCCGGCCGCTCCGGGTGCTGCTAGCTCGCCGGCGGGCCGGCCGGGCGGCTGGCGGCGCGGCGGCGCCGCGGGCGCACGGCGCCGGCGACCGCACCGGCACCGTTGCCTGCGGCCCCGCCGTCGGCGGGGTCATCGTCGACCGGGCCGGGGTCGTCGACGCCGGCCCCCGGTGGCAGCGCCTCGTCGTCGTCCCCGGGGACGGGACCGGCGGCCGGCTCCTCGGCGACCGGCTCGTCGGCGACCGGCTCGGTGACCTCTCCGCCGGGCACCTCGGCGCCGATCTGCACCGTCACCTCGACCTCGGGGGCCTCGGCGGCCGTCACGGCCGGCTCGGTGGCGGGCGCCTCGGCGGCGTCGGCCCCGGCCGGTGCGTCGTCGGCGGGCTCCGCGGTGGTGTCCTCCGCGGCCGGGTCGGCACCGGAGGCGACGGCGAGCACGGCGGCGTCCTCGGCGGCCCGCTCCTCCCCCGACTGCCCGCGGTTGCGCCGGCCACGGTTGCGCCGGCCGCCGGAGCGCTGCCCGTCACCGGGGGTCGCGTCGGCGTCGGGGCCGGACGACTCGGTCGCGGCGGCCTCGACCGGCTCGCGCTCGGCCTCCTTGCGCTCGGCCTCCTTGCGTTCGGAGTCCGGCTTGCGCTCGTCCCGGCGGCCCGCGTCCCGGCGGCCGCCGTTGCCGCCGCCGGAGCCGTTCCCGCCGGAGCTCCCGCGGCGCTTCTCGTCCACCGGGTCGGTGTGCACGAGGACGCCCCGGCCGCGGCAGTGCTCGCACGGCTCGGAGAACACCTCGAGCAGGCCCTGCCCGACCCGCTTGCGGGTCATCTGCACCAGGCCCAGCGAGGTCACCTCGGCCACCTGGTGCTTCGTGCGGTCGCGGCCCAGGCACTCGGTGAGCCGGCGCAGCACCAGGTCGCGGTTGCTCTCGAGCACCATGTCGATGAAGTCGATGACGATGATGCCGCCGATGTCGCGCAGCCGGAGCTGGCGGACGATCTCCTCCGCCGCCTCCATGTTGTTGCGCGTGACGGTCTGCTCGAGGTTGCCGCCGGACCCGGTGAACTTGCCGGTGTTGACGTCGACGACGGTCATGGCCTCGGTGCGGTCGATGACCAGCGAGCCACCCGAGGGCAGCCACACCTTGCGGTCGAGCGCCTTGGCCAGCTGCTCGTCGATGCGCAGGTCGCGGAAGACGTCGCCCTCGCCGGTGTGCCGGGTCAGCCGGCCGGTGAGCTCCGGGGAGACGTGCGCGACGTAGGCCTCGACGGTGTCCCACGCGTCGTCGCCCTGGACGACGAGCTCGGTGAAGTCCTCGTTGAAGACGTCGCGGATGACCCGGATGGCGAGGTCGGGCTCGCCGTAGAGCAGCGAGGGGGCGTTGTTCGACGACGACGCCTTGGTCTGGATGACCTCCCACTGCGCCTTGAGCCGGGCGACGTCGCGGGTGAGCTCCTCCTCCGAGGCGCCCTCCGCGGCGGTCCGGATGATGACGCCGGCGTCCTCCGGGACGATCGTGCGGAGGATGTCCTTGAGCCGCTGCCGCTCGGTGTCGGGCAGCTTGCGGCTGATCCCGGTCATCGAGCCGCCGGGCACGTAGACCAGGAACCGGCCGGGCAGGTTGACCTGCTGGGTGAGCCGGGCGCCCTTGTGGCCGATCGGGTCCTTGGTGACCTGGACGAGGACCTTGTCGCCGGACTTGAGCGCCTGCTCGATCGAGCGCTGCTTGCCGGTGAGGCCGGCGGCCTCCCAGTTGACCTCGCCGGCGTAGAGGACGGCGTTGCGACCCTTGCCGATGTCGATGAACGCCGCCTCCATGCTGGGCAGCACGTTCTGCACCCGGCCGAGGTAGACGTTGCCGGCGAAGGACGTCGCCTGCGCCTGCGTGACGTAGTGCTCGACCAGGACGCCGTCCTCGAGGACCGCGATCTGGGTGCGCTCACCGCGCTGGCGGATGACCATCCGGCGCTCCACCGACTCGCGGCGGGCGAGGAACTCGGCCTCGGTGAGGATCGGCGCGCGGCGGCGCCCGGTGTCGCGGCCCTCCCGGCGGCGCTGGCGCTTGGCCTCCAGCCGGGTGGAGCCGGTGACGCCCCGGACGTCGTCATCGCTGGTCGCGCGGCCGTTGCGGCCGGCCCGCTCCGGGCGGTCGTCGTCGTCCTCGGCGCCGGACTCGGCGGTGGCCTCACCGCCACGGCGGCGGCGACGGCGCCGGCGGCGGGTGCCCGACCCGGCCTCGGCGTCGGCGCCCTCGTCCTCGGTGTCGGTGCCGTCCTCGCCCTCGGTGTCGGCGTCCTCGGTGGCGTCGGCGTCCTCGTCGTCGGTGTCCTCGTCGGAGGCCCGGTCGCCGGACTCCTCGTCGGCGTCGTCGCCGGTGCGGCCCCGGCCGCGGCCCCGGCGGCCGCGGCGGCGACGCCGGCTGCCGCCGCCGGCCTCGTCGCGGTCGGCGTCGTCGCGGTCGGTCTCGTCGGCGTCGGTCTCGGTGTCGTCGACGGCGTCCTCGGCGAGCCCGTCCTCGGGGGCGACGGTCTCGTCGGCCGGGCCCTCGGCGTCCGCGGACCCGCCGCGGCGGCGGGACCGACCGCGGCGCGAGCGGGGCGCGGGCGCCTGCTCCTCGTCCTCCGCCGGCGGGCCGGCGTCCTCGACCTCGGGGGACTCGGGCAGCGGCCGGCGGCTGCGCCGGCGGGGTGCGGGCGCGACCTCGGCCTCGGGGGGCGCCACGAAGCTCACGAACGCCGGGGCCACCGGCGCGACCGGCAGCGGGGGCGGGGCAGCCACGGGGTCGGCCGACCCGGCGGGGCGGGTGGCCCGGCGGCGGGGCCGGGCGATCACGGCGGTGGGCTCGGGTGAGCTGAACTGCGCGCCGAACGGCGCCGGCAGCGTCTCCTCGGGCTCCTCCTCGGCCTCGGGTCCGGGGGGAGCCTCGGGCTCGGCGGGAGCCTCGGCCTGCTCGTCCACCTCGGGGAGCGGCTCGCCGGCGTTCTCGCCGTCCGCCGCCTCTCCGGTGAGCACCTCCGCGACGGCGGCGGAGTCGCCGGCGGAGGTGTCCGGGGCGGGGGTGCCGTCCGTGCTGGTCGTCTCGCTGGTGGTGTCGTTGTCCTGGTCGGCCACGAGGGCTCGCCTCCTGTGTGGTGCTCCCGGGCGCCGGTCCCCTCGGGGACAGGCGGCCGCGCAGGAGCACGGGTTGGGCGGGCCGGGCGACCGCTCGGGGTGCGGCGGCGTGCTCGGCTCGCGAAGTCTGTGTGGTCGGTCCCGGTCGGCGGTGGCCGCGGTCGGGACCGGACTGCAGGTGGTGCGGTGGTGCGGTGGTCCGGGGTGGTGCCGGTGGTCTGGGCTCGTGCCGGGCGGGGCGCGTCACGTCTGGCAGCCGTGCCGCTCGACGGCGCGGTGGCGCCCGGGGTCGCCGGTCAGACCGCGGCGTGCTCCCCCTGGCAGCGGGTGCGCGCCGCTCGGTCGGGACCGAGCGGATCGGCCACGGTCCCGTTGTCGTCGAGCCGGCCCTGCGCCTCACGCACGGCCCGTGGGGGCGACGGCGGGCGCAGGTCGGCGACGGCAGCGAGAGCGGCCACCACGTCGTCGGGTCGAACGGCGGGCGTCACCTGCCGGACGACCATGTGCAGTATGGCACGTCCTGCCGCACCGCCCGCGGACGCCGAGGCCACGGGACCCCGCGCATCGACGTCCCGCAGGCCGTTCTTGGTGCGCTTGGCCACCGTGACCTCGTCCCGCGCGAGGAACGCGGCGAGCGCCGCGGACAGCTCGGCGGGCTCGATCCCGGGCAGCTCGACGCTCCACCGGGCGGCGTCGATCCGGTCGGCCAGCGACCCACCGCCCTCGGCGGCCTCGACGCACTCGAGGACGTCGATGCCCGGCGGCAGCGAGTCGTCGAGGGCCGCCCGGACCTGCTCGGGGTCACGCCGCTCGGCCAGGCCGATCTCCAGGTACTCCGCCTCGCTGGCCGCCCCGGTCGGCGCCGCCCCGACGTAGCTGATCTTCGGGTGCGGGGTGAAGCCGGCGGAGTAGGCCATGGGCACCCGCGCCCGGCGCAGCGCCCGCTCCAGCGCGCGGGCGAGGTCGCGGTGGGAGGCGAAGCGCAGCGGACCGCGCTTGGCGTAGCGCAGCCGCAGCCGCTGCACGGTCGGCGGCGGAGGCGGGCCCTCCGGGGAGCGGGCCACCGGTCAGCGCCCGACGACGGTGAGCGGCAGCAGGCTGCGCCCGGTGGGGCCGATCTGGATCTCGGTGCCCATGGTCGGGCACACGCCGCAGTCGTAGCAGGGGGTCCACCGGCAGTCGGCGACCTCCTCCTCTGCCAGCGCCTCCTGCCAGTCGTCCCAGAGCCACTCCTTGTCCAGCCCGGAGTCCAGGTGGTCCCAGGGCAGCACCTCGTGCTGCGTGCGCTCGCGGGTGGTGAACCAGTCGAGGTCGACGCCGAGGGCGCCGAGCTCCTCGGCGGCCGCGGCGGTCCAGCGCTCGTAGGAGAAGTGCTCGCTCCAGCCGTCGAACCGGCCGCCGTCGCGCCACACCCGCTCGATGACCCGGCCCACGCGGCGGTCACCACGGGACAGCAGCCCCTCGATGACGCCGGGCTTGCCGTCGTGGTAGCGCAGGCCGATCGAGCGGCCGATCCGGCGGTCGGCGTTGATGGCCTGCCGCAGCACCCTCAACCGGTGGTCGATGGTCTCCGCGCTGGCCTGGCCGGCCCACTGGAAGGGCGTGTGGGGCTTGGGCACGAAGCCGCCGATGGAGACGGTGCAGCGGATGTCCTTGCGGCCGCTGGCCTCCCGGCCGGCGCGGATGACCTCGACGGCGAGCTCGGCGATCTCGAGCACGTCCTCGTCGGTCTCCGTGGGGAGCCCGCACATGAAGTAGAGCTTCACCTGCTGCCAGCCGTTGGCGTAGGCGGTGGTGACCGTGCGGACCAGGTCCTCCTTGGACACGGTCTTGTTGATCACCCGGCGGATCCGCTCGCTGCCACCCTCGGGCGCGAAGGTCAGCCCGGAGCGCCGGCCGTTGCGGGACAGCTCGTTGGCCAGCGTGACGTTGAAGGCGTCGACGCGGGTGCTGGGCAGGGACAGCCCGGTGTTGGTGCCCTCGTAGCGGTCGGCGAGCTCCTTGGCCACCTGGGCGATCTCGGAGTGGTCGGCGCTGGACAGCGAGAGCAGCCCCACCTCCTCGTAGCCGGTGGCGCGCAGGCCCTGGTCGACCATCGAGCCGATGCCGGTGATGGTCCGCTCGCGCACCGGACGGGTGATCATCCCGGCCTGGCAGAACCGGCAGCCCCGCGTGCAGCCGCGGAAGATCTCCACGCTCATCCGCTCGTGCACGCTCTCGGCCAGCGGCACCAGCGGCGTCTTCGGGTAGGGCCACTCGTCGAGGTCCATCACGGTGCGCTTGCCGACCCGCGCCGGGACGTCGTCGCGGGTGCGGGACACCGCCGCGATCGCGCCGTCGGGACCGTAGGAGACGGCGTAGAAGCGCGGGACGTAGACGCCGTCCACGCGGGCCAGCCGGGCCAGCAGCTCCTCGCGGCCGCCGGGGCGGCCCTGCTCCTTCCACGCCCTGACGACGTCGGTGATGTCTCCGACGGCCTGCTCGCCGTCGCCGAGGACCGCGCAGTCGACGAAGTCGGCGATCGGCTCGGGGTTGAAGGCGGCGTGCCCGCCGGCGACAACGACCGGGTGGGTCTCGTCGCGGTCGGCCGCGTGCAGCGGGATCCCGGCGAGGTCGAGGGCCTCGAGCAGGTTGGTGTAGCCGAGCTCGGTCGCGAAGCTCACCCCGAGCACGTCGAAGTCGCGCACGGCGCGGTGGGCGTCGACGGTGAACTGGCCGACGCCGTGCTCGCGCATGAGCGCGGCGAGGTCGGGCCAGACGGCGTAGGTGCGCTCGGCGAGGGCGTCGGGGCGCTCGTTGAGCACCTCGTAGAGGATCATGAGGCCCTGGTTGGGCAGCCCCACCTCGTAGGCGTCGGGGTACATCAGCGCCCAGTGGACGGCGACGTCGTCCCACGCCTTGACCTGCGCGTTCAGCTCGCCGCCGACGTACTGGATCGGCTTCTGCACCTGGGCCAGCAGCGGCTCGAGTCGGGGGTAGAGGCTCTGTCCGGTCATGACCGGTCCAGGGTAGACGCGCCGTCCCCCGGTGCCGGACCCGTTCGCCGAGCTGCAGCACTCCGTCACTGCACCTAAACTCGCCGTGACCGACGGGGGCGTCTGCGAGGGGGACCATGACCCAGCCGGCCGGGGCCACCGGTGTGCTGCGGGACGCCGACGGCGTCCTCCCCACCCGACCCGGCGGCGGGTCCTGGCTGACCCTCCCCCCGGGGCGCGTGATGCCCGCCGAGCAGTGGGCCGCCCACCACGCGTTCGTCCTGCGCACGCTCACCGTCCTGCTGGCCGCGGTGCCGGTGTACGCGCTGGTCCGGGGCGCCGGTCCGGTGTCGGCGGCCCTGCACACCGCTCCCCTGGCGGTGCTGGTCCTGCTCGCGGGGGCGCCGGCCCTGCGCCGCAGCACCCGGGCGGCCGCCGCGGCCCTCGCGCTCATGACCGCCGCCGCACTCGCCGTGCAGCTGTCCTCCGGCGCCACCGAGGCGCACTTCCTCTTCTTCGCGCTGCTGCCGCTGGCCGCCCTCTACGCCGCCCGGGCGCCGTTCCTGCTCGCGATCGCCTTCGTCGGCGCGCACCACCTCGTGCTGGGCACCCTGGTGCCGCACGCGGTGTTCGAGCACGACGTCGCGCCGCTGCCCATGGCCCTGCTGCACGCCGCCTTCGTGCTGGTGGAGAGCTGGGCGTGTCTGGTGGCCTGGCGGCGGTTCGACGACCGGCGCGAGGTCGTCGAGGCGCTGGTCGCCGAGCGCACCGCGGAGCTCGCCGCCCAGCGCGACGAGCTGGCCCGGCTGGCCGCCGTCGTGCAGACCACCGACGACGCCGTGGTCACCACCACCACCGACGGCACGATCACCAGCTGGAACCCCGGCGCCGAGCGGCTCTACGGCTGGTCGGCCGCCGAGATCGTCGGCCGGCACGTCTCGCTGCTGTCGGCCGGCCCGCCGCTGCCGGCGGACCTCACGAGGCTGCCTCCCGGCAGCCACGAGCGGCGGCACCGCCGGCGGGACGGCTCGGCCTTCGACGCGCTGGTCACCTTCTCGCTCATCCGGGACGACGACGGGCGGCCGACCGGCGTCGCGGGCATCGCGCGGGACATCACCGGGCGCAAGCGCAGCGAGGCCCAGGCGCACGCGGCGGCCCGTCAGCTCGAGCAGCAGGCCGGCGAGCTGGCCCGGCTGGCCCTGCACGACCCGCTCACCGGGCTGGCCAACCGCGCGCTGATGCAGGACCGCCTCGAGCATGCCCTCGCCGACCGCCGCGCCCGCCGGCACGCGGTGCTGCTGCTCGACCTCGACGACTTCAAGGCGGTCAACGACGACTACGGGCACGAGGCCGGTGACGCGGTCCTGACCGCGGTCGCGCGGCGGCTGGAGTCCAGCGTGCGCCCGGCCGACACCGTCGCCCGCCTCGGCGGCGACGAGTTCGTCGTGCTGATGGAGGACGTCGAGGGCCGCCGCGACGTCGTCACGGTGGCCGAGCGACTGCTGCGGACGCTGCGCGAGCCCGTGGCGTGGGGCGACGAGCGCTTCACCGTGGGCGGCAGCGTCGGCGTCACGCTCACCGACGCCAACGACCGCCGCGGCATGGAGGACCTGCTGCGCGACGCCGACCTCGCGATGTACGTGGCCAAGTCCGGCGGCAAGAACCGGGTGCGTGTGTTCGAGCGCGGGATGCGCGAGGAGGTCGCCGCGCAGGACGAGCTGGTGCGCGACCTCCGCGCCGCCGTCGACGCCGGCGAGCTGCGGGTGCTCTACCAGCCGCAGGTCGACCTGCGCACCGGCGCGGTCACCGGCGTCGAGGCGCTGGCCCGCTGGCAGTCGGGCAGCCGGGGGCTGGTCGAGCCGGCCGGCTTCATCCCGGTCGCGGAGGCCGCCGGGGTCATCGACGCCATCGACGACTGGGTCATCCGCGAGGCGTGCGGCCAGCTGCGGTCGTGGGACGCGGCGGGCCTGCCGGAGCTGCGCATGGCGGTCAACGTGTCCCCGCGCCGGCTGGCCACCGGCGACCTCGCCGTCTCGCTGGCCGGTGCCGCGCGCGCCGCCGGGGTCGACCCCGGCCGGCTGGAGATCGAGGTCCCCGAGGCGGTGGCGTCCGGGCCCGACACCGCGGCCGGCATCCGCGACGTGCACGCGCTGGGCGTGCACGTGGTGATCGACGACTTCGGCACCGGCTCGTCGTCGCTGGCCCGGCTGCGGGACCTGCCGCTGCACCGGCTGAAGATCGACCCGTCCTCGGTGGCGCGGCTGGCCGCCGGGGCGGCGGGCGGGTCGCTCGCCGACGCCGTCATCGCGCTGGGCAACAGCCTGGGCCTGGAGGTCGTCGCCGAGGGCGTCGAGCAGCCCGGCCAGCTCGCCGCGCTGCGCGCGCTGGGCTGCGGCGTGGCCCAGGGGCACCTGTTCGGCGCCCCGGTGCCGGCCGCGGCCGTCGAGCGGATGGTGCGCGCCGGCCGCCCGCTCATCGGCGCCGCCTGCTGAAGGACCCCCTCGCCCCCCACCACTCGCAGGCTCGTGGCGGGCCCTACGAGGGGGCCAAAGGGCCTCGCGCCGGCTAGCCCAGGTCGGGGAAGAAGAGCCCGATCTCGCGCGCGGCGGACTCGTCGGAGTCCGAGCCGTGCACGATGTTGGACTGCACCTCGAGGGCGAAGTCGCCGCGGATGGTGCCCGGTGCGGCCTTCACCGGGTCGGTGGCGCCGGCCAGGGCGCGGAAGGCCTCGACGGCGCGCGGCCCCTCGACGACGAGGGCCAGCAGCGGGCCGCCGGTGATGAACTCGACCAGCGAGCCGAAGAACGGCTTCTCGCGGTGCTCGGCGTAGTGCTGCTCGGCGACCTCGCGGGGCAGCGTGCGCAGCTCGGCGGCGACCAGGCGCAGGCCCTTGGCCTCCAGCCGCGAGACGACCTCGCCGACCAGGCCGCGGGCGACGCCGTCGGGCTTGACGAGGACCAGGGTGCGATCAGTCACGGGGCGGCAGCCTACGGGACGCCGGTCAGGCGCCCCGCGACTCGGCGACACGCCGCATCCAGTAGCGGAACCAGTCGGAGCCGTAGGGGACGTAGACGCGCGTCGGGATCCCGCGGCGGGCCAGGTCGTCGAGGACGTCGGGCCGCACGCCCAGCAGCTGCTCCACGGTCACCGGCCGCCCCGCCAGCAGGAGCAGCGCCTCGCGCAGCCGCCCGTCGTGGGTGGCCATCGACCAGTCCGCCCCGCGCTCGGCGAGGCGGGCGCCCAGCCGGAGGTAGGCGACGTCGGTGGGCTCCCCGTAGCGGTGGACCCCCGCCCGCTCGACGTAGGCCCCCTTGACCAGCCGGACGTGGACGCCGGCGGTGACGAGGGCGTCGGCGTCCTCGGGTGAGCGCCGCAGGTTGGCCTGGACGGTGGCGCCGAGCCGGTCGGCCAGGCCGCGGCCGGCGACGGCGAGCACGCAGGACAGCACCGCGTCGGTGCGGGCGGCCTCCTCCGCGCCCACCTGGATCCGCCGCCCCGGCGGCAGGGTGCCCGCGACGGCGGCGAGCCGGTCGGCGGTGCCGGCCGGGTCCGTGTCGAGCGCGAGGTGGCTCAGGTCGACCGCGAGCCACGTGTCGGCCGGCGGGCCGGGCAGGGCCGCGGCCAGGGACAGGTACTCCTCGACGACCCGCTGGGCGACCGCGACGTCGGCGACGTGCTCACCGAAGAGGTCGACGCTCACTCCCCGGCCGTCGGCGAGCAGCCGCCCGGTGACCGCCAGCGCCTCCTCGCGGGTGCGGCCGGCCACGTAGCGGGACGCCGCCCGCCAGCCGAGCCGCTCGCCGGCCGGCAGCGCGCGGACGGCGCTCTCGAAGCGCGCGCTGGTGGCCAGCCGGAACAGCACCGCGCGGTCGAGGCCCACCCGGTCACCCTGCCAGAGCGCGGGCGGCTCAGACCGGCGGCGGGGCGTCCTGGTCAGGCGGCGCGGCCGGCTCGCGGAACGGCGAGCCGAGCAGCTCCTTGCGGATCTGCAGCAGGTAGAGCCAGATGAGCACGAAGACGCCCCCGACGAACCACATGGCGCCGTCGATGAGGCCGGTGAGCAGCAGCGGGACCTGCAGCGCGGTGCCGATCTCCAGCCCGCGCGGCCGCCGCTGGATCCCGCTGGCCAGCACCAGGAGCACGGCGAGAACGAGCAGGACCGTCAGGCGGGCCCCGCCGAGACCGGCCTCGGTCTGGGCGATCGCCCGGGGCACGAACAGCACCGCGATGCCCTCGAGGAGCAGCACGGCCGCGGCGGCGCCGCGCAGCGCCCGCCCCGCCCGGACCGGGTCGGGCGCGGTCACGGCTTCCCGCCCAGCACGGTGCGGGCCTCGCCGGCGGTGACCACGCTGCCGGTGACGAGCACGCCCGAGCCGCCGAGCGCGTCGTCGGGACCGGCCTCGGCCAGCTCGACCGCCTCGGTGATCGCCTCGGGCAGCCGCGGGGAGACGCTGACCCGGTCGGCGCCGAAGACGTCGACGGCCAGCGCGCCCAGCTCGTCGGCCGGCATCGCCCGGGGCGAGCCGTTCTGGGTGACCACCAGCTCGGCGCAGACGGTCTCCAGCTCGCGCAGCATCCCCTCGACGTCCTTGCCGCGCACGCAGCCGACGACGCCGACCAGCCGGGTGAAGTCGAACGACTCCCGGATCGCCTCCACGGTGGCGGCCATGCCGGCGGGGTTGTGCGCGGCGTCGACCAGCACGGTGGGGCTGGTGCGCACCCGCTCGAGCCGGCCCGGGGAGCGGACGGCGGCGAGGGCGGCGCGCACGGTGTCGACGTCGATCGGGCCGGTGGCCGCGCCCGCGCCGAGGAACGCCTCGACGGCGGCCAGCGCGGTGACGGCGTTCTGCGCCTGGTGCGCGCCGAACAGCGGTAGGAAGAGCTCGTCGTACTCGCCGCCGAGGCCTTGCAGCCGCAGCTGCTGCCCGCCGACGGCGACCTTGCGCTCCAGCACCCCGAACTCGGTGCCCTCGCGGGCGACGACGGCCTCCACCTCGACGGCGCGGCGCACCAGCGCGTCGAGGGCGGCCGGCTGCTGGTGGGCCAGGACGGCGATCGCGTCGGCCGTGATGATCCCGGCCTTCTCCCCGGCGATCGTGCCGACGTCGGGGCCGAGGTACTCCGCGTGGTCGAGCGCGACCGGGGTGACGACGGCGACCCGCGCGTCGACGACGTTGGTGGCGTCCCAGGTGCCGCCCATGCCGACCTCGATCACGGCGACGTCGACCGGGGCCTCGGCGAAGGTCGCGTAGGCCATGCCCACCATGACCTCGAAGAAGCTCATCGGGTGCTCGCCGGCGGCGTCGACCATCTGCACGTAGGGCGCGATGTCGGCGTACGTCTCGACGAACCGCTCGGCGCCCACCGGCTCGCCGTCGAGCACGATCCGCTCGCGTACCGACTGCAGGTGCGGGCTGGTGAAGCGGCCCACGCGCAGGCCGAAGCCGCGCAGCAGCTCGTCGACGATCCGCGCCGTCGTCGTCTTGCCGTTGGTGCCGGCCACCTGGACCACCGGGTAGGCCCGGTGCGGGTTGCCCAGCAGGTCGACCAGGGCCGCGATCCGGGTGAGCGAGGGCTCCAGCCGGGTCTCCGGCCAGCGGGCCAGCAGCTCCTCCTCGACGCGGGTCAGGTCGCTGCTCATCCTCCCCAGGATGCCAGCCGGGCGGTTCCTAGGATGGAGCCCATGGTCGCCGACACCCGCACCCCGGTCAGCACCGCTCCGGGAGCCGGCGCGGGCGTACCCGACAAGCCGAGCCTCGACGGTCTCGAGGAGAAGTGGGCCGCCCGCTGGGCGGAGGCCGACACCTACGCCTTCGACCGCGCGGCGGCGCTGTCGGCACCGCGGGAGCAGACGTACTCCATCGACACCCCGCCGCCGACCGCGAGCGGGTCGCTGCACGTCGGGCACGTGTTCAGCTACACCCACACCGACGTCGTCGCCCGCTACCAGCGGATGCGCGGCCGGCACGTCTACTACCCGATGGGCTGGGACGACAACGGCCTGCCCACCGAGCGCCGGGTGCAGAACTTCTACGGGGTCCGCTGCGACCCCTCGCTCCCCTACGACGCGTCGTTCGAGCCCCCCGCGAAGCCGGGCAAGGACCAGCAGCCGATCTCGCGGCGCAACTTCGTCGAGCTGTGCATGCGGCTCACCGAGGAGGACGAGGCCGCCTACGAGCAGCTGTGGCGCCGCGTCGGGCTGTCCGTGGACTGGACCAACGTCTACCGGACGATCTCCGAGGCCTCCCGCGCCACCGCACAGCGCGCCTTCCTGCACAACCTCGCCCGCGGCGAGGCCTACGCGCAGGAGGCGCCGACCCTCTGGGACGTCACCTTCCGCACCGCGGTGGCGCAGGCCGAGCTGGAGGACCGCGAGCGCCCCGGCGCCTACCACCGGATCTCCTTCCACTCGGCCGACGGGCCGGTGTTCATCGAGACCACCCGGCCCGAGCTGCTGCCGGCCTGCGTGGCACTGGTGGCCCACCCCGACGACGAGCGCTACCAGGGGCTGTTCGGGTCGACCGTGCGGACACCGCTGTTCGGCGTCGAGGTGCCGGTGGTCGCCCACCGCCTGGCCGAGCCGGACAAGGGCTCGGGCATCGCGATGATCTGCACCTTCGGCGACCTCAACGACGTCACCTGGTGGCGGGAGCTGCAGCTGCCCACCCGCGCGGTGATCGGCTGGGACGGCCGGCTGGTGCCCGACGCCCCGGCCGACGTGCCCGCCGAGGTCTACGCCGAGCTGGCCGGGAAGACGGCGTACGGCGCCCAGCAGCGGATCGTGGAGATGCTGCGCGAGTCCGGCGACCTGCACGGCGAGCCGACCGCGATCACCCACCCGGTGAAGTTCTACGAGAAGGGCGAGCGCCCGCTCGAGATCGTCACCACGCGGCAGTGGTACATCCGCAACGGCGGCCGCGACGCCGAGCTGCGCGACGCCCTCGTCGCCCGCGGCCGGGAGATCCAGTGGGTGCCCGAGCACATGCGGTACCGCTACGAGAACTGGGTCGAGGGCCTCAACGGCGACTGGCTGATCAGCCGGCAGCGGTTCTTCGGCGTCCCGTTCCCGGTCTGGTACCGGCTCGACGCCGCCGGCGACCCCGTGCACGACGACCCGATCCTCGCCCCCGAGGAGTCGCTGCCGGTCGACCCGTCGTCCGACGTGCCGCCCGGGTTCGACGAGTCGCAGCGCGGCGTCCCCGGCGGGTTCGTCGCCGACCCCGACGTCATGGACACCTGGGCGACGTCGTCGCTGTCACCGCAGGTGGCCTCGGGCTGGGACACCGACCCGGAGCTGTTCGCGCACGTCTTCCCGATGGACCAGCGGCCACAGGCGCACGACATCATCCGCACCTGGCTGTTCTCCACTGTCGTCCGCTCGCACTTCGAGCACGGCACGGTGCCGTGGACGCACGCCACGATCTCCGGGTTCGTCGTCGACCCCGACCGCAAGAAGATGTCGAAGTCGAAGGGCAACGTCGTCACCCCGATCGACGTGCTCGAGCGCTACGGCACCGACGCCGTCCGGTGGCGGGCCGCCGGTGCCCGGCCGGGCGCGGACTCGCCGTTCGACGAGGCGCAGATGAAGGTCGGCCGGCGGCTGGCCATGAAGATCCTCAACGTCGGCAAGTTCGTGCTCGGGCTCGGGGTCACCGCCGGCCTCTCCGCCGAGCAGGTCACCGAGCCGATCGACCGGGGGCTGCTGCGCCGGCTGGCCGACGTCGTCGACGAGGCCACCGCGGCGATGGAGGCCTACAACTACACCCGCGCGCTCGAGGTGACCGAGACGTTCTTCTGGTCGTTCTGCGACGACTACGTGGAGCTGGTGAAGTCCCGCGCCTACGGCAGCGGGGCGGCGGCGGAGTCGGCGCAGGCCGCGCTGGCGCTGGCGCTGTCGGTGCAGCTGCGGCTGTTCGCGCCGGTGCTGCCGTTCGTCACCGAGGAGGTCTGGTCCTGGTGGCAGGGCGGCTCGGTGCACCGCGCGTCGTGGCCGGCCGCCGCCGAGCTGCCCGCCGGGGGCGACCCGGAGGTGCTGCCCGCGGTGGCCGCCGCGCTGGCCGGGGTCCGCAAGGCCAAGTCCGACGCCAAGGTGTCGATGCGGGCCGACGTCGAGTCCGCGACCGTGACCACGCCGGACGTCGCGCTGGTGGAGGCCGGCCGCGGTGACCTGACCGACGCCGGGCGGATCGCGTCGCTGACCGTCGTCGCCGGCGAGGGCCCGCTGTCGGTCGACGTCGTCCTGGCGCCACCCGCGGAGGGCTGAGCCCGGCTCCCTGGCTAGGCGGCGTCCTCGACCGCCCAGTCGGGTGCCGGGCCCAGGCCCAGCCGCCAGCGGGCGGCCTCCTCCGAGGGGCTGCGGTCCCCGAGCGCGAGCCGCAGCGCGGTCAGCTGCGTCCGGGCGACGGCGACCTGCGCGGCCCCGCCGCGGCCGCGACCCGGGACACCGGCGCACCCGGCCAGCGAGGGCGAGACCAGCTGCGCGGCGGCGCCGGACAGGCCGCGGTAGAAGACCCGCTCGGGTGGGCTGAGCCCCGGCGGGGCGGCGAGGAAGGCGCGCAGCGAGTCGGGCACGGGCGCGAGCTGCGGGCGGTACGCGGCGAGGGCGTCGGCGAGCTCGGCGGCGCTGTGCGGCAGGTCGGTGGCGCCGAGCTCCTCGGCGCTGCGCGCCCAGTCGGCGACGTAGACGTCGGGCCAGCGGGGGCCGAAGCGGGCGGTGAGGTCGCGGCCGACCGCCTGCTGCGCGGCGAGGAACGCGTCGGTGAAGGCCAGGTGCACCCAGCGCAGCAGCTGCGGGTCCGACGCCGAGTAGGCCCGGCCCCGGACCCGGCCGCGGACGCTCTCGTGCATGCCGCGCACCCGGGCGGCCTCGCGCTCGGCGAGCTCGGCGGAGCCGAAGGTGCTCACCACGAGCCAGCGGGCGGTGCCGGCCAGGCGCTTCCACGGGTCCTCGCGGTAGGCCGAGTGCTGCTGCACGCCGGCCAGCGCCAGCGGGTGCGCCGCCTGGCCCAGCAGCGCGGCCACGCCGCCGACGAGTGTCGAGAGGTCGCCGTGCACCCGCCAGACGACGCCGTCGGGCTCGAACCAGCCCGGCCCCGTGCCGACCCGGGCGATGTCGCGGACCCACTCCGGCGCCCCGGTGGGGTCCCCGGAGACCCGGGAGCGGAACGCCGCGCGCGCCGCATCGGGGAGGGCGGTGAGAACGCGCACGTCGTCGAGGGTGCCAGCCCGGCGCGCCCCCCGCCGGGTGGACCGGAGCGTGTGCGCTCACGCCGGGTTCCCGGCCTGCGGGTGCGGCGTCAGCGCACACACTCCGGGCTCAGCAGGCGGCGGCGCGCGGCGTGTACGGCGCGGATCTCCGTCCGGCACGCGTCCGGCTCACCGGTCAGCCGGCGATAGCCGAACCGCAGCGTCTGCCAGCCCGCCGTCGCCACCCGTGCGTCGCGCCGGATGTCCCGCTCGCGCTGTGCCTGCGAGCCGTGCCAGGCGGCGCCGTCCATCTCGACGGCGAGCAGTGCGTCCTCGTAGGCGGCGTCGAGGACGTAGACCTCGCCCGCGACTGCCAGCCGGCGCTGCAGGGTGAACGCCGGCATGCCGGGTTCGCGGAGCACGGTCAGGCAGCCCGAGACCTCCAGCTCGCTTCGACAGCCCTCGGCCAGCAACCGGACCAGCTCGACCAGGGCCGCCCGTCCGGGCAGGCAGGGTCGGCGCCTGACCTCTCGGACCAGGTCGTCGGGTCGGCACAGCCGGCGCCGGACGGCGTCGATCGCGGCGGCGCGGACCTCCGCCCGGGTCAGCCCGCCGGGCCTCCCCCACGCGTCCACCACCGCCCGCGCCGCGCAGGACACCGGCAGGCCCTCGACCCGGCGGATGCTGTCGTCGAGCTGGCGGGTGCGGTGCAGGACGACGCCCGGAGTCCCCCGTCCGCTGCGGGTGTGCCGCACCGTCAGGTGGACCGGCCCACCGGAGGGCGCGAGCCCCCACAGCGCCAGCGCGGACCGGTGGCTGACCACGCCACCGCAGGACCGCGCCGCTGCCTCGACGCGCGCCCGCCAGTCCTCGACGGCGTGCGGCAGGGCGTAGACGCCGGGCTGCACCCGTCGCAGCCGGCCGGAGGCCACCCAGTGGGTGAGCGTGCTGCGGTCCACGCGGGCCGTGAGCGACTCCCACGTCGTCCACCCGTCCGGACCGACGACGGTGTCGAGGTCGTGTGCCATACCCGCGAGGCTCGCCGGGACGCGGGGTCGGCCAGCCGGGGCGGGCCGGACTGTGGAGATCCGGCCCCCGGTGGACAACCGAGTGCGTGCGCCGGCGCCGCGTTCCGGGCCGCCGAACCCGGCGTCAGCGCACACGCTCGGCAGGTCCCACCAACGCGAGCGAGCCCGCCCCCGCAGGTCGGGGACGGGCTCGTCGGGTGGAGTGGGAGGGCCTACGCGCTCTTCTCGCGGCGCTCGCGGGCGGGCTTGCGCGGCACGATGGTCGGGTTGACGTGCTCCAGCACGACCTCCTTGGAGATCACCACGGAGGCGACGTCGTCGCGGCTGGGCACCTCGTACATCACCGACTGCAGCACCTCCTCCATGATCGCCCGGAGCCCGCGGGCGCCGGTGCCGCGGAGGATGGCCTGGTCGGCGATCGCCTCGAGCGCGTCGTCGGTGAAGTCGAGCTCCACCCCGTCGAGCTCGAACAGCCGCCGGTACTGGCGGACCAGCGCGTTCTTCGGCTCGGTGAGGATCTGGATCAGCGCGTCGCGGTCGAGGGCCTGCACGCTGGTGATCACCGGCAGCCGGCCGATGAACTCGGGGATCATCCCGAACTTCAGCAGGTCCTCGGGCATGACCTCGGCGAAGGCGCTCGAGGCCTCGATCTCCTTCTTGCCGCGGATCTCCGCGCCGAAGCCGATGCCCTGCTTGCCGACCCGCTGCTCGATGACCTTCTCCAGGCCGGCGAAGGCACCGCCCACGATGAACAGCACGTTCGTCGTGTCGATCTGGATGAACTCCTGGTGCGGGTGCTTGCGCCCACCCTGCGGCGGCACCGACGCCGTCGTCCCCTCGAGGATCTTCAGCAGCGCCTGCTGCACGCCCTCGCCGGAGACGTCGCGGGTGATCGACGGGTTCTCGCTCTTGCGGGCGATCTTGTCGACCTCGTCGATGTAGATGATCCCGGTCTCGGCGCGCTTGACGTCGTAGTCGGCGGCCTGGATCAGCTTGAGCAGGATGTTCTCGACGTCCTCGCCGACGTACCCGGCCTCGGTGAGCGCGGTGGCGTCGGCGATCGCGAACGGCACGTTGAGCATCCGCGCCAGCGTCTGGGCCAGGTGCGTCTTGCCGCAGCCGGTGGGGCCCATCAGCAGGATGTTGGACTTGGCCAGCTCGACGGAGTCGTCGCGGCTGGAGCGCTCACCGCCGGCCTGCACCCGCTTGTAGTGGTTGTAGACCGCGACGGCGAGCGTGCGCTTGGCCTTCTCCTGGCCGATGACGTACTGCTCGAGGAAGTCGTGGATCTCCCGGGGCTTGGGCAGCTCGTCGAACTTCAGGTCCGACGACTCCGAGAGCTCCTCCTCGATGATCTCGTTGCAGAGGTCGATGCACTCGTCGCAGATGTAGACGCCGGGGCCCGCGATGAGCTTCTTGACCTGCTTCTGGCTCTTCCCGCAGAACGAGCACTTGAGCAGGTCACCGCTCTCACCGATTCGTGCCACCTGCTGACCTCCACCTCGGGGGGATGCAGGCCCTGGGGAAGCGGACCTGCCGATTGTGTGTCACTTCTGTGCCCGTGCTCGGTCCCGCTGGTGACGGGTGCCGTGAGGACGGTCCTCCCGGCGCTGCTGGCCGGGGATCGGGCGCTCGCCGACCGTACCTGTCGCCGCCGACGCCGCGGGGCTCCGACGCCCCGGTGCGCCGGGGGCGCTCGGCTCGCTCGTCACTCCCGGCACTGCCCCCCGAACGGTACGGGGTACGACCGCGACACGCGCGGGTTTCTCCCCGTCCCGTTCGGGGGACGACGGCGGTCATGCCGGGAGCGCGTTGAGCTTCCGGCTCTGGATGACCTGGTCGACGATGCCGTACTCCTTGGCCTCCTCGGCCGTGAGGATCTTGTCGCGGTCGATGTCGGAACGGACCTGCTCGGCGGTCCGGCCGGTGTGCCGCGCGAGGATCTGCTCCATCTGCGTGCGCACCCGCTCGATCTCCGCGGCGTGGATCTCCAGGTCCGACACCTGGCCGCCGGCCTCACCGGAGGGCTGGTGGATCAGCACCCGGGAGTACGGGAGCGCCAGCCGCTTGCCCGGGGTCCCGGCCGCCAGCAGCACGGCGGCGGCCGACGCGGCCTGGCCCATGCAGACGGTCTGGATGTCGGGCCGGACGAACATCATCGTGTCGTAGATGGCCATCAGCGAGGTGAAGGAGCCACCGGGCGAGTTGATGTAGATCGTGATGTCACGGTCCGGGTCGGCGGACTCGAGCGTGATGAGCTGCGCCATCACGTCGTTGGCGGACGCGTCGTCGATCTGCACCCCGAGGAAGATGATGCGCTCCTCGAAGAGCTTGTTGTACGGGTTGGACTCCTTCATGCCGTAGCTGGTCCGCTCCACGAAGGAGGGCAGCACGTAACGGCTGGAGGGCATCTCGAAGCTCATGGCAGTTCTCCTCTCAACCGTCAGTTGTCGGTGACCGGGTTGGACTGGTCGGTCATGGCCGCGCGGGTCACGACGTGGTCGACGAACCCGTACTCCAGGGCCTCCTGGGCGGTGAACCAGCGGTCGCGGTCGGAGTCCTTCTCGATCTGCTCGATGCTCTGACCGGTGTGGAAGGACTGCAGTTCGTTGAGCTCGCGCTTCGTCCGGCGGAACAGGTCGGCCTGGATGGCGATGTCGGCCGCGGTGCCGCCGACGCCGGCCGAGGGCTGGTGCATCATGATCCGCGCGTGCGGCAGGGCGTAGCGCTTGCCCTTGGTGCCGGCGGTCAGCAGGAACTGGCCCATCGAGGCGGCCAGGCCCATCCCGTAGGTGGCGACGTCGCAGTCGATGAACTGCATCGTGTCGTAGATGGCCATGCCGGCGCTGACCGAGCCGCCGGGCGAGTTGATGTACAGGTGGATGTCGCGCTTGGGGTCCTCGGCCGACAGCAGCAGCATCTGGGCGGCCAGCTGGTTGGCGATGACGTCGTCGACCTGGGTGCCCAGGAAGATGATGCGCTCGCGCAGCAGGCGCTCGTAGACCGAGTCGTTGAGGTTCATCCCACCGGCGCCACCCCGCAGGAGCGGGGAGTACGCCGGGTTCGGGTCGGTGCTCACGGGTGTGGTGACCTCCGTTGGCGTGGTCGAGTCGGTCTCTCGGTGGGCAGGGATCGGGGCCGGCGGCCCGAGCGGGCCGTACCCCCGGCGTCCGCCCCGAGTCACGTCGACCCTAACGCGCACCCCCCGGCGGGCAGTCCCGGCGCGGGGCGGTGTTCGCCGTGGGCGCAGCGCCGGAGGCGGAGACGACGGACGCCGCCCTCCCCCGCGCAATCGGGGCAGGACGGCGTCCGTCGAGGAGGGGTGGCGGCGTCAGCCCTTGGTGACGTCCTCGCTGTCCTCGGTGGCGCCCTCGGCGGCCTCGACGGCCACCGCGGTGGCGACCTCGGCGTCGGGGGCCTCGTCCTCGGTGGCGTCCTCGGTCGCGGAGGCGTCCTCGGTCGCGGCGGCGTCCTCGGTCGCGTCCTCGGCGGTCGCGACCTCGGCCTCGGGGGCGGCGGCCTGGCCGGCCCGGACGGTCTGCGGGCGCAGCGCGTCGAGGTCGACGACGTTGCCCGACGCGTCGGTGATCGTCGTCTGCTCGAGCAGCTGGGCCAGCGTCTTGGTGCGGCGGACGTCGGCGACGAACTCGGCGATGTTGCCGCTCTGCTGCAGCTGCTGGGCGTACTGCTCGGGGCTCACCCGGTTGCGCGAGGCCTGGGCCATGATCTGCGCCGACAGGTCGTCGTTGTCGACGGTGACCTCCCGCGCGTCGGCGATCGCGTCGAGGACGAACTGGGTGCGGACCGCCTCCTCGATGCTCGTGCGCATCTCGGCGTCGTAGGCCTCGCGGCCGCCCTCGGTGCCCGACATCGACAGGAAGGCGTCCCAGTCCATGCCGGCCTGCTGCAGCTCGCGCTCCAGGGCCTTGTTGCGGAACTCGAGCTCCCGCTCGACGAGGCCCTCGGGGATCGGGACCTCGGTGACCTCGAGCAGGTGCTCGACCAGCTTGTCCCGGGCCTGGGCGCCCTGCTGCATCGTCTTGGCGCGGCCCAGCCGGGTGCGGACGTCGTCGCGCAGCTCGGCGAGGGTGTCGAACTCGCTGGCGGTGGAGGCGAACTCGTCGTCGAGCTCGGGCAGGTCCTTGGCCTTGACCGAGCGGACGGTGACGGTGACCTGGGCCTGGCGGCCGGCGTGCGGGCCCTGGTGCAGGTCGGTCTCGAAGGTCGCCGACTCGTCGGCCGACAGCCCGCGGACGGCGTCGTCGAGGCCGGCCATGAGCGAGCCGGAGCCGACCTCGTAGGACATGCCGCTGGTCGTGCCGTCCTCGAGCACCTCGTCGTCGACGCGGGCCTCGAGGTCGAGGGAGACGTGGTCGCCGTCCTCGGCCGGGCGGTCGACGGCGGTGAGCATGGCGAAGCGCTCGCGCATGACCGAGACCTGCTGGTCGATCTCCTCGTCGGTGACCTCGACGTCGTCGACGGTGACCGACAGGTCCTCCAGCGGCGGGAGGTCGATCTTGGGGGCGACGTCGACCTCGGCGGTGAAGGCGAGGGTGTCGCGGTCGTCGAGGCGGGTGACCTCGATGTCGGGCTGGCCGATCACGCGGACCTGGTTCTCGCGGACGACCTCGGAGTAGACCTCGGGGATCGCGTGCTGGACGACCTGCTCGAGGACCACCGGGCGGCCGACGCGCTGGTCGAGGACCCGCTCGGGCACCTTGCCGGGCCGGAAGCCCGGCACGCGGACCTGCCGCTTGAGCTCCTTGTAGACCTCACCGAAGGCGTGGTCCAGGTCGCCCCACGGCACCTCGATCGCCATCCGGACCCGCGTGGGGCCCAGTTCCTCGATGGTGCTCTTCACAGCGGCAGTGCTCCTCGGTACGACGGAAGGGGGACGCCGGGACGGGCGCCGGGTCGACCCCCGAGTCTAGAGACGCCGGGGGCGGGGTCGGGGTGGCGGGATTCGAACCCACGGCCCCCCGCTCCCAAAGCGGGTGCGCTACCAAGCTGCGCCACACCCCGTGGCGGCTCCCGAGTCTAGGCGCGCCCCCCGGGACGGCTCAGGCGGCGACCGCCGGACGGCGGCCCGCCCACGGCGCGGCCTGCTCCAGCGCCGCGGCCACCCGCACCAGCACGTCCTCCCGGCCGTAGGCGGCGACCAGCTGCACGCCCACCGGCAGGCCGTCGTCGGTCCAGTGCAGCGGCAGGCTGACCGCCGGCTGGCCGGTGACGTTGAACTGCGCGGTGTAGGGGATGTAGCTGTTGATCCGCCGGCCCTCCTGCTCGGGCCCCTCCGCGGTGAACCAGCCCAGTTCCGGCGGCGGCGCCCCGACCGTCGGCGTCACCAGCAGGTCGACTCCCCTGCCGCCCTCCTCCGGCGACGCCCAGAAGGCGGCCATCCGCCGGACCCAGTGGCCCAGCCACGTCCGCGCGCCGAGGTAGTCGGTGGCCGGCATCTCCGCCCCGACCGCCCGGTAGACGGCGTTGCGCGGCTCGAGCTCCTCGTCGGCGACCCGGCGGCCGAGGACCCGCTCGAACGCGGCGATGGTCAGCGCGACGTCGGCGGCGATGGTCGCGGTGAAGAAGCGCGGGAAGCGCTCGTCGAACATGCCGGTGGGCGTGCCGGGCTCGACCGCGCAGCCGAGGTCCTCCAGCAGCCGGCCGGCGTGCTCGACGGCGGCGCGGCAGTGCGGGGAGTCGAGGTAGGCGCCCGGCGGGTCGGTGTCGAGCAGCGCCACCCGTAGCCGGCCGACCGGTGCGCCGACCTCCTCGGCGAGCGGGCGCGGCAGCGGCGGGGCGGTGTAGGGATCGCCGGGCATGGGGCGGCCGATCCGGTCGAGGGCGGTGGCGGTGTCGCGCACCGAGCGGGTGACGACGCCGTCGATCGTGGCCCCGGCCCAGCCCTCGCCGACGTCGGGGCCCTGGCTGACGCGGGCGCGGGTGGGCTTGAGCCCGACCAGCCCGCACTCGCTGGCGGGGATGCGGATCGAGCCGCCGCCGTCGTTGGCGTGCGCGATGGGCACGAGTCCCGCGGCGACCGCGGCCGCCGAGCCGCCCGAGGAGCCGCCGGCGGAGTGCGCCGGGTCCCACGGGTTGCGCGCCGGCGGGTTGCAGGCCGGCTCGGTGGTGACCGTGGTGCCGAACTCCGGCACGTTGGTGCGGCCGACGGTGACCAGGCCCGCCTCGCGGAAGAGCCGGCCGAGGTGGCTGTCGTGCGGCCAGCGCACGCCGGCGAGGAACGACGTCCCGTAGCGGGTCTCCTCGCCGGCGACGTGGCAGCCGATGTCCTTGAGCAGCACGGGCACGCCGCGGAACGGGCCGTCGGGCAGCTCCCCGGCGGCTTCCGTTCGGGCGTCCTCGAAGCGGTCCCGGACGACGGCGTGCAGCTCGGGGTTGAGCTTCTCGATGCGGGCGATGGCCGCCTCGACCAGCTCGGCGGGGCTCGCCTCGCCCCGCCGCACCAGCTCCGCCTGCGCCGTCGCGTCCAGCCACGTGGTCTCGGTCACGGGATCGGACGCTAGCGCCACGGCGGCCACCGGGAGGGCCGGGTCAGCCCACGGGCAGGCGCGCCTTTCGGCTCACGGGTGCCGCGTCAGAAGGAGGTTGGCACGACGACGGCCCGGTGCCAGGCTGTCCCATGACCTCGCCCGTCCCGGTAACCGCTGACACCTCGCCCGAGTCGGTCATCCGCTGGACGTTCGACCGGCTGAACGCGCACGACTCCTCGTCACTGCGGCGGCTCTACGACGACGAGTCCGTGAGCCACTTCCCGCAGCGGGTCTGCCGGGGCGCGGACGAGATCGTGCGCTTCTGGGTGGAGACGTTCACCGGGATGCCCGACTTCCACGTCGAGATCCTCACTCTCGCCGGGCACGGTGATGACGTGTTCGTCCACTGGCGCATGACGGGGACCCAACGCGGCACGCTGCAGGGCATCGCGCCGACCGGGAAGGCGATCACGCTCGAGGGCATGGACCACTTCGTCGTCCGGGAGGGCCGCATCCGCACCGGCTTCGTCGCGTTCGACCAGATGGAGTACGCACGGCAGCTGGGCATGGTCCCGGCTGACGGCTCGCCTGCCGACCGCCTGATGAAGAGGATGTTCAACGCCCGGACGCAGCTGAAGCGCCGGCTGCGCGGCTGACGCGCGGACGGCGCCGAGCCGGCAGCGCTGGGGCCCGTCCGTCGGCCGGAGGTCGATGCCGGCGCGGACCACCGCGCGCTCCTCCGCGAGGTCCTCCAGGACGGCAGACACACCCAGCCCGGAACCGGAGTCCTGGGGCGCCGTAGGGCAAGTAGTCACGGAGCGGGGCGCGCTCCGGATCCGGCGCACGCTACCCTCGTGCCGGACTGAACCCCGGTCGATCCTGGTCGCCTGGGTTCTCGTGGCGAGGGGACGGGTTTCCACACGTTCGCTCCCACGGTCTCGCGGGTGTAGCTCAATGGCAGAGCCCCAGCCTTCCAAGCTGGCCATGCCGGTTCGATCCCGGTCACCCGCTCCACGCAAAACCGCAGGTCAACCGACTTGTCAGGCTCTCTGGAGAAGTTCTGGAGGAGCCTCCGGACGGCCCGTTTGAACCCTTTCATGACCCCTGCTTTCCGCTGCGTGGGTCATGAATGGGTCACGCCGCTGAGCCCATACAGCCTGCTGAGGACCTCCTCGGGCCCACCGGAGGGAGGGTCGTGACCCAAGTGGGTCACGACCCTCGGCTGCTCCCGACGGAGGGCAGACGCAGGGACTGCGCCCAGAGCTTGAGTGTCAGCCAACCGTCGCGAGGCTGGCGAACACGATGACGTTGTCCAGGTAGTCGCCCGTGTCCTCGTCGAACGTCCCGCCGCAGGTGATCAGCCGGAGGCCGGCGTGGTCGATGTCGCCGTAGACCTCCTCGGTCGGGAAGTCGTCCTTGGCGTGCTCCTCGACGCGGTCGACCCGGAAGGTGGCCGCAGTGCCATCGGCGCGGTCGACGACGACGGTGTCCCCGGGGCGCAGCTCCCGCAGCCCGTAGAAGGCTCCCGGTTCGCCCTCCCAGTCCACGTGGCCGGCGAGGACCGCGGGCCCGAGCTGACCGGGTGTGGGGCTGCCGTCGTACCAGCCGACCGGATAGGCGCCCGGCGGGACCTCCATGGAGCCGTCCCGCTCCAGGCCGAGTTGCATGATCCGGGAGGTCACCCCGAGCGCCGGGATCTGGACCCGACTGGGAGTGCTGGCTGGCAGTTGCCGTGCGCTGGCCGCCGGACTGACCGCCTCGGCAGGAGGCGCGGACGGAGTTGCGGTCGCGGTTACCGGGGGGGCGTCCACGGCGAGGGGGACGTCGAGTCGGACGGGGTCACTCACGTCCTGGGGCAGGACGACGATCGCAGAGATGCCCGCGGCGGCGAGCACGGCGGAGGTGCCGGCCCAGGCCCGGGCCGCGCGGGGCCGGGCGGTGGGGCGACGGGGCCGTCCGTAGCGGGTGACGCGAGGAGGCCGGGCGAGGAGAGCCTCCAGCTCCGCGTCGGTGCCCGACGCCCTCGCACCTGGTGGCGGCGGTGGCGGGTACGCCGCGACGATGCGCACCGCGTCACCCACCCCGGCCAGCGTGTGGCCGGGGTGGGTGACGGGTGCGCGGTGCCGCACGTCGTGGGAGGTCAGACGGTCGCGCGGGAGCTGCGCCGGGCAGCGAACGCAGCCCCACCAGCCGCGGTCAGGGCGACGCCGCCCAGGACGTAGGGCAGGGCGCCGGCGTCGTCGCCGGACGAGCTGCCGTCGCCGGCGGCGACGGCGCCCGCCGGACGGGTGGTCACCTGGCTCGTGGTGCTGGGGGCCACCTGGTTCGTGGTACCGAGGGCCATGGCGGCGGTGACGGTCCCCGGGTTGGCGATGTAGTCGTGGTTCTCGCAGGCCACGCCAGGAACGCCTTCGGAGCCGGTGCCGATGGGGCCATCCAGGCCGTTCGGGTCGCTCGTGTCGGCGTCGTAGACAGCCTGGGCGTCCGCCTGCGAGACGAAGTCCGGGCAGTTGTATCGGTCGGCTGCGTGGGCCGTGCCGGCGAAAGCGAAGGACAGGGCCGCGGTGAACAGGACACCAGTGGCGGCGGAGGTGGTACGACGCATGATCTGGACTCCAGGAATCTGTGTGTGAGGCGGCTGCCACCTTCACACAGCGGTTCCGTTCCGATACGGCACGTAGTCGGAGCACTTGTGCTGATCCTCGGCCAACTAGCTAGCGATGTTCGCCAGCCGGACTCGCATGAGCCCCATGCGTCCCAGGGGACTCGCTACACCGCCGGACGTCCTGACCTTCGCTGACACGGCGCGGCGCGCTTTGGTCGACTCTGATGACCACGCCCTACGACCGAGTGCACATCTCTCGGCGCAGCGTCCCCGAGTGGGCCAGCCAGCACGTCAACCGTGCTCATGCCGAGGAGCACTTCGGGACACAGCGGCCAGCTGCTCGTAAGGACAGTCACTAAAGCGGCCGTCGCGTGGCAGAGCGGTAAGCAACGTGGCCCCTCGCCTCCGACGCGACCACAGATCCTGCTGGCCGCAACTCCGCCACTACCGGCTCACTCCGCCGCATGGACGGCACTACAGAAGCCCCACGACGAAGTGGCACACACGTCTTGCACCTGCGGTCCCGAGACTCGTGGTGACGAGTTACTGAAGGCTCATCTGCAGCGTCTATGGCATGGGAACCAGCGGGAGCCCGGGGTACCGAGCCCGACAGCGTGAACGTGAGCGGCAACGGCGAGAGCCGGAGTCCCGACGGCGTCAGCGGGCGGAGCCAACCCCGGCCAGCGTGGCTCGGTCGAGAGCCCCTGATGCGGATGTGGCCGGTCGCGAGCGGCGGGCCGCGGCACGGAACTGTGGGTGGTGCGGTGGGCCGATCACCCCGAAGAGCCGGGGACCGATCCCCAAGTGGTGTTCCGCCACCTGCCGCCACCGAGCCTGGGAACAAACCCGCGCTGCGGCCTCCGACCGGACCGCGGTGCAAGTGGTCGAGCGGCGGGTCGAGATCGGTGTCCCCCTCGAGCCGACCCGCCGAGACTGGGCGAAGCTGCTCGGTGAGCTCGCCGGCCAACTGGACGACGGCCGCGTCTACGACCGCGACCTCCCCGGCCTCGGCCGGGCACTGCAGCCCGTGCTGCAGTCCTACCGATGGCGGGCCCGGCGGACCGGCGCCCCGGACCTGCACTAAGCCCGAGCAGCAGCACCTCTCCAGCGGCGCGCCGCTCGTCGTCGCCGGCAGTGTGGCCCCTTGGCGTTGCTGGACGGTAGGTGAGCCCCGGCCAAGCGTTCTGACCTGCACGACGATCACGCGGGAGGGTGTTGAGCGCCGGTGACGCACCGTCCCGCCCGACCGCCAGCGGGTCTGCACCCCCGTCCACCCACGTCGCCGTCCACTCGTCACAACGAGTTGCGGAGCCCCGAATGCATGAGGTGTGTCCCACTTGATCTTGCGGCTCCTCAGCAACGGAGCACTCGCTAGGGGCGGCGCCTGGGCGCCCGGCGTGGGTGTCCCTAATGGCGGCTTCTGGGGCACAGTGGAGCGGCCAGTCAGGGAGTGGGCCGGCTCAGGACCTCCGAGCCGCAGTCGACCACTGCCACCTCCGATTGACTTCGGAGTAGTCGATGACGTGGATGGACCCCTCGGCCAGCACGCGGCGGTCGACACTGGGACACCGCCACCCCGGCCTGTGAAGTCCGCGCGGCCAGGATTCGCACGGTACGTACACGTCCGACGCCGAGCCGGCGATCTGCTCTAGGTTCCAGCCGACGTCGCCGGTCGCCGGCGTCCGTTCCGCCGCCCCGTTGCGCAGTGGGAGGCCGCCGTGTCGTGGAAGAAGGCGCTGCTCGTCCCCAAGGTCGCCCGCCTGGCACGGCGCGCCCCCCGGGACACCACGGAGCGGTGGAATGCCTACTGGGGCGCCGTGCGCGCCACCGGACCGGGCGGGGACGTGCTGTGGGACTCCGGCAGCGACCGGGAGGGGCAGTCCTACCTGGCCCAGATGCGCCGCCACGCCGACGCCGCCCTGCCGCTGGTCGATGTCGGCTGCGGCAACGGCCGGTTCACACGGCTGCTGGCGCAGCACTCCTCTGGCACACTCGGCGTGGACCTGTCCCCCAACGCCGTCGCCCGGGCCACCGCAGAGGCAAGTGCGCAATCCTCCGCGGAGTCCGCCGGCCGGAGCGGTGTCGCCTTCCGCGCGGTGGACATGACTGCGCCCGGCGCCGGGGAGCGGTTGGCCGCCGAGCTCGGCGACGCCAACGTCTTCGTGCGCGGGGTCTTCCACGTGCTGCCCGGCCCGGCCCGCTGCGCCTTGGCCGCCAACCTGCACGACCTGCTGGGCGTGCGCGGCACGCTGCTGCTCGCCGAGACACACTTCCCCGGCAGCCCGCTGGACTACCTCCAGCACCTGGGAGCGACCCCGACCCACCTGCCCCGGCCTCTGGAACGGGTCCTGGCCGCCGGGCTGCCCCGGCCCTCGGACTTCGGACCCGCCCAGCTGGCCGAGGCCTTCCCGTCCGCGGGCTGGGTCACCGTGGCCAGCGGCCCGGCCGTCATCGACGCGGTGCCCACACGCACGCCCGAGCGCCTTGAGCCGATCCCCGGCTACTGCGCCGTCCTGCGGACCCGCCGGCACACGAGCCCACCATCACCGAAGCGGCAGGACATCTCCGGCACATGAATGGGCGTCAGCGACGCTGGCGGAGCTCGGTCCCCGTCAGCCGACACAGTCGCAGGCGCTGCTGACCCAGGGCGAGTGCGACAGCGGCCGGCCTCTCCGTCGTCACCTCCGAGCTGGCCGAGGACAGTTCACCCGAAGCCACCACCGAGCTCGGCCGGGGGCTGGCCCGCGACCTCGCCCGCAAGGCCGACGCCGCGTTCTTCGCCAACACCAAGGCCAACGGTCCGGCCGGGCTCGGCAGCCTGACCACCCGGGCCGGGTCGGCAACGTGCAGGACATCCCGGCCGGGACGACGCCGACCAACTTCGACGCCTTCGTGCAGGCGCAGAGCCTCGCCGCGCAGCAAGGCGCGGTGACGACCGCATTTTTCGTGAACCCGACCAACGCGCTGACCTTCCGGCAGATCAAGGAGGCCACCGGTTCGCAAAAGGCCCTCCTCCAGCCGGACCCGTCGCAGCCGGGCCGGTCGACCGTCTCGGGGGTGCCACTGGCCGCGTCGCCGGACGTGCCCGCCGGGACGATCTGGGGTCGTCGCTGCCGATCGGGTCGTGGTGGCCGTCAGCCGCGAGGCCGAGGTGCAGTCCGACGCCACGGTCTACTTCACGTCCGACCGGATCGCGGTCCGGGCCACCATGCGGGTCGGGTTCGGGTTCGTGCACCCGCGCGCTCCGGTCCGCATCCGGCTGGCTGGGACCTGACATGGAGCGACTGAGCATGCTCAGCGGCCGCATCCACGCCTACGCCTCGGGGGAGCCGATGGGCGACCGGGAGATCGACCGGCCGCTCACCGACCTCGTCCCGCACCGCGACCGACTGCGCGCGTCGGAAGGCCAAGCTGGCCGACTTGCTGGAACAGCACCGGCAGCAGTCCGAGACGATCGAGATGCTGAACCGGATGGTCGGCGCGGGCGAGATGACGGCCAAGAACTACCGGCAGGCCATGGACACCGCTGACGCCCGCCTGGCAGCGATCGACCGGGAGATCGGCACGCTGAACGGGCTTCTCGCCGCCCGCCAGCTGCTGTATGCCGGACCGCGGGTCCGCGAGGTTTGGGAGGCCAGCGACCTTGAGTGGAAGCGCCGCGTACTGACCCTGCTCATCAAGAAGATCGTCATTTGTCCGTCGGACATCACCGGGATGACGAAGGCCGAGCGCTGGCACGGCTGGGTTTTCAAGCCTGAGGACATCGCCGTGGAGTGGAGCGCCTGAACTCCTTCATCGCTAGGTGAGGCAGCCGCTACGCCTCACTGGCGGACAAACCGTCGGGGCGCACGAAAAGGTTGCAGCTTCCACCGACCTGAGACCTGCCTTCGATGCGTCCACCTGGATCTTCCCAGCCTCCTCGCGAGGCTCGGACACGGTCGTCCCCACCGACATTCCGCTGCCAGACGTACCAAAGGATCTGCTCGTTCTCATCGTTGATGATCTCAAAGTGATGGGCCGGGAAGTCCCGTTCCTTGGTGCACCACGGGGTCCAAGCGTCGACAGACACCGTGGAGTTGTCATCGATGTACCTGTTGTCTCGCGAGGTCTCGGAGTTGATGAAGAGGATTCGATGCCCGGTGATGTTCGTAATATTGCGAACGACGGTTACGGCCATAACTCATCTCCCGAGGGATCGGCACCAGCCTCGCGCGCCCCGCATGAACGCAGGCAAGGTCAGGTGTAGCGCCGCAGGTCTAGCTGACAGCATCACCTTCACGTACAGCCGTCACCACAGCGTCACGCATCCGTCACTGTGGACGTCGCAGCATCGCGAACGACCCCGCGCAGGTCGTCATCCATCCGTCCGACATCACTGGCATGCGAAGGCCGAGTACCGGCACTGCTGGGTCTTCAAGCCCGAGGACGTGGAGGTCGTCTGGCTCGCTTGAGGACTGACGGCGGAGGCTCTGGTCCAACGTCCCGTCGAGGTGGACCCTCTTTGCATGAGCAGCACTGATGACTGCTCCGCCGAGGAGCAGCCGAAGCCCGCGCGGGACACCGGTATCGGGATCACGATTGGCCGAGTCTCTGGAGAAGGGCATGCCGTAGGCATCTCCTCCGACGCGATCGCAGCCGTCCTCGGGTACACCGCTGCGGCCGGCTCCGCGGCAGCGGCCTTCACGGGTATCACGAGGGCTGCCCTGGAACGCAATAAGGATAAGGAGATCGAGCTGACCGCTGAGGGCCAGCCGATCAAGTTCAAGGGGTATTCGGCTCAGCATATCAAGGCGATGACGGAGTTGCTGAACCGCCAGCTGGATCGTCAGCGGGACGCCGATGCGGATCCCGAGGGTTCTCATGAGACTGAACCATCGGACGATCCGGAAGTCGAGTAATAAACGAGCCCGGTCCTACATCTGGCAAGCAAGAGTTTGATCCGGGATTAATTGGCTGGCCAGCGAGCCGACCGGGCTTCGAAGTACCGAGGAATGTGCTAGACGACAGGCTGTGCGGATTAACCCGCCGCTTCCGCTTAACTATGGACGACCATGCCCGCGATGGCAATAAGCGCATCCGGGTCGCTGACCTTGAGCGGCACGCCTGACGCCTTCGTCGATCGTTCTATCCAGTCCGCCATATGCAATGCCGGGATGGGACTCGGAGGTTAACCACATCCAGGAGGCGCTGTTGAGCGTGGAGACCAACCGCTTTCAGGTCATCGGGAACGCTTACGGGAACCCCGGCCTTCTGGGCCCCGGCGCCGGCCCTTCGACTTGAGCCGGAAGCCGAGGAAGCTCACCTCAAGTTCGTCGGGGTCCTGTCGCCACAGGACGGCCAGAACGAGGAGGACGAGGGCGGCGGTCGCGATGATGGCGATTGTCAAGGGAACCCTCCAGAAGCAAAGCGGTCGCTAGGCTTCTGGAGGATGAGACCCATCGGTTGAACGCATTGCCAACCATCGACCCGCCAGTCGAAGGCTTGTCACCTCCGAGCGATCAAACGTGTCACGGGCTTGGGCAGGTCCCGTGTGGCAAGTGCCGCACCGCTTGCTCGCACCACCATGGTACCCGCCTCGACGGACTAGCGCGGTCGCAGCCGGCGCTTCCGCTTGAGCGCCGTGGCCATCCGGTTGCCCTGGGCCCGTGTCCGTACACGGCTGTGGTCCCGGGCGATCTACTGAACCCGCCGGCGGGAGCTCACTATCAGCATTCAGGCGGCCCTTGAGGTCTCTGCAGACCTTCGGCTGCCCTGGCCGTGCCTGCAATCGACCACGGTCACGTGGCCGGAGCAAGGCCGAGTTGCCCTGCTGGCATAGTTCCGCTTGGGCCTCATACCTGCCGTGGCGCTCAGGTCAAGACTCAATAACCGCCAGCATGAGAGCCTCAGCTTGAACTTGCCGGGGTTTTGCAGGACCGCCCAGACCAGCACGCCCAGGACGACGAGGGTCACAGCAGTGGCCAGGCCGATGGTCGTGATCACAGGTCCTCCAAGCCGGAGACTGGTGTCTCCACACGGTCTTCAACGGTTGCGGCCCACGGCCGTTGCGCGCAGCTTGTATCCCGGGCGTGTTGCGCCTAGCTGGGTGCCGCTACCTCCAGCCGCAGTCGACGCCGGCTCTTGAGCGGCGTGGCCATCCGGTCAGTAGCTCGCTCGATCCAGCGGCACTGCTCGGCTTCGCCCATGTCGGCCCAATCTCAGGTGATCAGCCGTTTGGACTCAAAGCGCCAGGCGTCGAAGGCTTGGCGGCCAACGTACTCATCGTCGGCTGTCCAGGCTGGCACAAGGCCGGTCTACGCGGGGCTACGTAAGCGGATTGAACAACTTTAGTGTTCAGCGCTTACGCCTACTCCCCCGCCCCGAACGAAAAGCGAACAAGAGTGCCTTTTGCATCCCGCCACCCCTGTTAGCACTCCGGCAGGGGAGTGAGCAGGGAAGGGCCGGGGGTACGCATAAACAAGTGCTATTGTTCACGGATGGCGACCTCAATTCGATGCAGTAAGTGCGGAACCGATCGCGCCCGCAGCGTTGCCGACACGCCGTGCCCCGAGTGCGGTTTCGTCGGCCGGACCATGGAGGTGACGCTGCATGAGACGGTCCTCTCGTCGGACAGCGTTGCTCACGAGATTGACTGGGCCGCCGATCGGCCATGGCGCGAACAGTGGCAACTGATGCTCGACCACCTGGAACGCCTCCGGAGGGCTTACGCAGGCGAGACCCTTGAAGGCAACCCGTCAATCAAGCGTGTCGTGCAGGACTCCGCAGTGGCCTGCCGGCACGTCCTTGACCACCTGCAGTACGACGCCGACGAGGCGAGTCGCATCACGAAGACGATGCTCTGGCAGTACTACCAAACCAGCGAGCCGCTCAAGATCGTCAATGCGCTCGCTGTCACGACCAAGCACCACACCGCCGACGATCCGACGAGACTGACCGCATACGTGGACAAGGCCAGGTTCGAGCCGGGCAACGTCAGTGTTCCTGTCGTGTACTTCTCATCCACGAAGCCGCAACAGACGATTGAGGCGTTGGAGCTGGCAGAGCGCAGTGTTGCTGCCTGGCGAGGCTTCCTGGCATCTCATGGAATCAAGGCTTAATCGGCAGGCCCCTCGGTCACTCGCGATACGCATGTCCGACACCCTGGGCGGCAAGGGCTACGCCTTCCGCGTCCGCACGGCTAGCCCTGAGAGCCTGCAGCTGTGGGGGTCGACTGGGGGGATGTTCCGACATGGGCGGCTTCCGTCTTGACACCGTTGTCGGTCTATGCCGCACTGACGACGCTGAAGCGGGAACGCAGCAAGTACGAGGCCGATCAAGCTCGCCTGGTTCACTGCGAACTTTACCAAGGGCGAAGACTAAAGGTTACCATCACCAACGACTCAACTCGGCCTATTAGCAATGTCTGGGTGCTGGCCTTCCCGTACGAGTTGAGAACCTTCCGCCGGGAACCCGTTTGGGGAGATGCAACATTCGGCGGTCGGCCGGCTGAGAAGCTCATGTCCGGAGAGGCCGTCTCCCAAGAGCTGGACCGCCCTACGGCAAGCTACGAGATACTTGTCTGGTATGTGGACGCAGATCACCGGTTCTGGACGCAATCCTTGCGCCGCCCTAAGCTGCACCGCGGGCGCTACCCGAAGAACTTGTGAGTAGTCCGCAGACAGTCATGCGGGTCAAGAGTCTGAATATTTGTCCGACGCCCGTGTCATATTGCGGGCATATGGCAGACGACAATCCAGTCAATGAGCGGAGCCAGCCAGACACCCAGGTGGAAGGCCGCTCAAGTACAAGACCGTCGAAGAGCGCGAACGGGCCATTAAAGCATACCTCGACTTATGTGACCCGCATACACAACGCCGCGTGGTCGACTACGGGATCAATGAAAGGGCGGGACGATCTCGCGCGAGCGCGAGGTCATGACGGAGCAGCAGCCGTACACGATGAGCGGCTTGGCACTGGCCATTGGGCTAAGCTGGCAGAGCCTGATCAACTACAAGAACCGCGACGAGTTTCTCGACTCCATCTCGCGCGCGAAGCAGCGCTGCGAGGCGTCTTGGGAGGGCCGGCTCGACAGCCGCCACGACCGCGGCGCGGCCTTCAACCTGACGAACAACTACGACGGCTGGCGCAAACGCCAGGATCTGACGGGCAAGGACGGCGAGTCCTTGGGCAAGGGCTGGGCCGATGCTCTGACCGCGGCACAAAGGTCGTCGGCAGTGACGACGATGGCGGGACTGACGCTTCAGCAAGCTAGGGCGATCCTCAAGGCCAACGCGGTCTACAAGCAGATACCCCGCAAGCGCTGCGAGGACCAGCTGCAGCAGGAGATCCAGGACTACCAGGTCGAGATGCACCAGCAGGCGGGCGCCGGGGCTGGTCAGGATGCCGTCTGCGTAGCAACCACGTGGACGCCGCCCCGTCCACACGAGCGTGCCGCAGTTGGGGGTGTAGGCCTACCCGTCCGCCAGGGGATGTCGTACCGCGAACCTATGTTCTCGTCGTGGCGCTCCGCAGATCTCCGGCCGAGGTGTGGGAGGCGTTCATAGGCAAGGTGGCCGAGCTTGGTGGTCGGCTCGCGCCCGAGGCGGTCTATGTCAACAACAGCAAGCCAGTCCCACTTGTATGCGCAGCGGGACACCCTTGCGCTCCCACGCCGGCTCATGTGCTCGTCGGGCGCGGCCTATGTGGAATCTGTGCTGGCAACAACCGAGGCGCCGCAAAGGCAGCTTTCTGGGCGCGGGTCAGGCGCCTCGGAGGGAGGCCGGCACCGGGCGCCGTCTACGTCAACAACAAGATCCCGGTGAAGCTCATCTGCGCCGTAGGTCATCCCTGTAGTCCAACCCCAACGAGCCTCCAGCGAGGCAACGGGCTCTGTCGCGCCTGTGCGGGACAAGACCCCGTAATCTCCGAGGCAGCGTTCTGGGAGCGGGCCGCCGAGCTTGGAGCCCAACCGGCGCCGGGCGCGACCTACGTCAACGCACTCACGCCGGTGCCCCTCATCTGCCGGTCCGGGCATGCTTGCGCCCCGCTGCCCAGCCACATGCAGCAGGGGCACGGGATCTGCCGCACCTGCGCTGGCATTGACCCGGTGGTCGCCGAGGCGGCGTTCTGGGCTCGCGTGGATGAACTCGGTGGCAGGCCGGCACCAGGAGCGGTCTACGTCAACAGCGGCACTCCGGTCCCGGTCTTCTGCGCCGCCGGTCACAAATGCTCCCCCCAACCGAGCAGCGTGCAAAGAGGGCAGGGGACTTGCCAGCAGTGCGTCACCGTCTTCGACCGCATCTACCTACTTGAGCACCCTGACGCGGACGCACTGAAGGTGGGCATCGCCAGTAGCGCGGCGAGGGTGCGGAGGCACGCGCTCAACGGCTACCGACTGGTGGCCCAGTGGACTGGCCTGCGGCATGTCGATGTGCTGGCCGCCGAGAACGCCGTGCTCTCGTGGTGGAGGAATTTGGGGATCCCGGCGGTTTCGACCGCACCACTTGACGGATGGACCGAGACCGCACCTCGCGCCAGCCTTGCAGCCACCTACGCCTGTCTTACGGAGCTTCTAGGCACGCCGTCCCCGGGGGGCTAGTCGGTTAGCAGCAGAGCGCCCGGAAAGTAGGCGTCGGCCGAGCGGGACGTTGGCGGTGTCAGTCGAGAGGTGGCATTCGGTTCGCTGGCAGGCTGGGGACTGCTCCCGGTGCTGGCGATAGCGCGCCCGGCCGCGGGCCCTCATGGCTTCCTGATAAGGCTCGCAGGAGGACTCGCCGAGTCCTATCGACCTTGTGACCGGTTGGCAGGTTGCATTTCTGGCGTGTCTCCAAGTGGGCCGCTCAGGGACACCGGCCAACTCGCTAGACAGGTGACTCAAGCCTGAGCATCCATGTAGGCCTGGTCAGCGTGGCCACTGGAGGACCCGGCCTGTTCCCACCGCCCGTTCTCGTCCCCTGGAAGAAGACGACGTACTGGTAGTCGCCGTTAACGAACAGATTTACTCCGACCCGCTTGTCGAGATGATCACCGAGTCGACTCGGGCGTCGGCTGCCGACGACCAGTCGGACAGGGCGAGGCGCACCAGCCGCTGCCGCTCAGCATGGTCGAGGTTGTCCTGAGTGCCCACCTTCAGAGGCTATGGCGAGTGTCGCTCAGTGAGCCGAGCAGCCCTGTCTCATAGTGGGCCGCTTGAGGACACAGGGCGATGCCCAGGAGGGCAAGGGCGCAGCTTGCGGAGCTCAGGTCAGCGAGGTCTGACCGCTGTCTAACCTGCCGCCCATGCGCATGTCCTTCCTCACGGAGGGGCGGTACGCCCGATCCGCCCCGACTCTTGGGACGAGCTCACGTCCGTGATCACAGTGATGGAAGGGGCCAACGCCTACCTGGCACAGGTTGAGATCAGTTCTCCCTTGCGCCCGTGGGAGCTGGAGTCACTGCCCCAGGGGCCCTGTGTCGTGCAATTCGGCGGTCTGCTTGCCGCGAGCGAGCATGAGCTCCTGGGCAGCTGGTTCGCCGACCATCCCGACGCGGAGCTGCGTGTGTATGCCGGGCGTCCGCCGACGCTGGACTTCCTCCGGGCCGAGCCGCACCTCACCGCGCTCACCGTCGACAGCGACCTCACCGACGCCTCCGGCTTGGACCTTCTGCCTAACTCGCTGCGCTCCCTGACCATCAACGCCCGGCTACCTCAGCCAAGCCACCTCGACGCTCTCGCACGCTTCTGCAGCCTGGACATCCTCGGCCTATGCGAGATCCGACGACTTCCCGATTCTGTCCGTGGGCTGCCCGTCACCAAGCTGCATCTTGGGAACGTCAAGACCCTCGACGTTCTTGGCAGCCTGCCGCACCTTCGGACACTGCGCCTGCAGAGCGCCGCGGCCGACCTGACCCCGCTCATCGAGCTGCCCCACCTCGAGGACCTCACCCTGGCGGCCGGCGGGTGCAGCGACCTCGAACCCATGGCGGAGCTCGCAACGCTGCGCCGGTCTTCCGCTTGGCTTGTGCGCGGCCTGGACGACGTCAGTCCCCTCGCGCGGCTGCCGCAGCTTGAGGATGTTCACCTCTCCAAACTGCGGGGGGGTCGTTGAACTGCCCCCGCTCCTCGACGCCCGATCGCTGGCGACGGTGACTCTTGAGCACATGCGCGGCCTGAGCGACCTCGGCCCGCTACTCGACGCCCCGGCACTGCGGCTGCTCTCGCTGATCGAGATGGAGCACCTGCAACCGGAAGACGTCGCCGTACTCGCCAGCCACCGAACCCTCACCCAGGTGCACATCGGCCTCGGCAGTGACCGAAAGAATCCGGCAGTCCGCGACGCGCTGCGGATCTCGGGAACCTACGGCGGGCACCCTTGGCCGCCGGCCAACGGATCGATTCGGCCCAACTGACGCCGAGGAAGTGTCCTCAAGTGGGCCGCTTGAGGACACCGACCATGGGCTGTGACGCGCCACTGGACTGCAGCTAGGCCGCAGGGCGAGACGGTGCTGGAGGTCCACTGGAGGCTGCTGCCGAGGCTCTCGTCATGACGGCGCACCGGACAACCGAGCAGCGGTCCCCGAGCAATCCGCTTCTGACCGTCGCGCAGGCTGGCGAGTACCTCGGCACCGGCGAGCGATTCATCCGCCGGCTCATCACCGAGCGGCGCATCGCCTACGTCAAGATCGGCAAGTATGTGCGCCTGGAGCGCGCGACGCTAGACGCCCTTGTGGACAGCGGCCGCGTCCCCAGCCAGCGGTGATTCCGACAGGCAGCCGCTGATCTGCCCGCCAGGGTCGCGACGTGACCAAGCGGACGTTCGGCACCGTCGACGAACTGCCGAGCGGTCGCTTTCGCGCTCGGTATCGCGGCTCCGACGGTCGGCGCCACGCCAAGGTCTTCAGCACCAAGGCCGACGCCTGGGCCTGGCTGGCCACCCAGCAGACGGACCTTCTCCGGAGGGCCTGGCGGGCTCCAACCGCCAGCCGAAGAACGGTGGGCGACTACGCCGAGGACTACCTCGCCCGCAACGACCTCCGCGAGAGCTCCCGCATTCTCTACGCGGGCCTGTGGCGTCACCACCTCGCCAGGAGATGGGGCGACGTGCCCGTCGACGAGGTCACCCCCGCCGCCGTCCGCTCCTGGCACGCCCAGGCCGGCCGGACGACCGGCCCGACGGCGCTGGCGCAGGCGTACCGGCTCCTGCGCGCCATCCTCAACGTCGCGGTGGCCGACGAGGCCATCCCCTCCAATCCCTGCCGGTTGCGCGGCGCCGGCACACCGAAGGCCTCCCGGCCGTCCCGCGCCCTCACCGCGGTCGAGGCCCTGCAGCTGGCGGAGCAACTGGGGAAGGACCGGAGGACCGAGCGCTACCGCGCCCTGCTACTCGTCCTCGCCTTCGGCGGGCTCCGGTTCGGTGAAGCCACCGCGCTGCGCCGGTCCGACGTCCTGCCTGGTGGCCGGCTGCGTGTCGAGCGTTCGGTCCGACGCGTCGGCGGCCGGTGGGTGGTCGGCGATCCCAAGACCGACGCCGGATATCGCACCGTGACACTGCCCGCCGCCATCGCAGCCGTACTGAAGGACCACCTGGAGAGGCACGTCGCCGCTTCTCCGAACGCCCTCCTGTTCGCAACCAGTTCCGGCGGCTACCTCGCCCGCAGCAACTGGAACACGACCTTCCACCGGGCCGCCGACGCCATCGGCCTGCCGGCGGTCCGGCCTCACGAGCTCCGCCACACCGGCGCCACCCTGGCCGCGGCCACTGGAGCGACCACCAAGGAGCTCATGCGCCAGCTCGGCCACTCCTCCCCCGCCGCCGCGCTTCTCTACCAGCACGCCGCGGACGATCGCGACGCCGAGATCGCCCGCGCCCTCGACGCCATGCTGGGTGCCGCCGGCGAGTCATCGGACGACGATCCGGACCGGGACAGCTGGTACGCCCGGGGGACGGTGGGTCACGCCTGGGTCACGCCGAAGCCCTGGGTCATGTCTGGGTCACGAGCCCCCGCGCGGAGGCCCTAACAGGCCGCTGACCAGCACAGACAGGGTCACGAGATCCCGCCTTCCGAGCTGGCCATGCCGGTTCGATCCCGGTCACCCGCTCCACGCGTTTCCGCAGCTCCACGGCCCGTCAGCCCTCCCGGAGAAGGTCTGGAGGACCCTCCGGACGGCCCGTTCGAACCCTTTCAGGACCCCTGTCTTCGGCCGTGTGGGTAGTGAGTGGGTCACGCGCTTGTCCTGAAACGGCCCGGTGAGGACCCTCGTCAACGGCAGCGGGACCGACCTCATGACCCAAGTGGGTCACGCGGCAGTTCCTCCCGACTGGGGGCCGCCGAGGTTGACGGCCACCCGGCCCAGTTCGCCGACTCGTTGAGCCCACGCCGGCCCCACGATGCGCCAGCGCGTCGCCACCGTCAGCCCTCCGACCTACGCGGCCGCGGCAACGTGTGTATGCAGCGCAGCAAGCGGCTCGCCGGCGCGCTCGGCGATCCGGGGCACGTCCTGCCGGGTGAAGAGCCGATGGCCCCCTGGTAGAGGCGGAGCGTTGCAGACTCCGGAGGCGGAACCGCGTCGTCGCCGAGGTGCCGGCGCCAGTGCCCTGGGTCGAACGCGGTCTGCTGCGCCGAGACCCAGGCAGGCCGGTCGGGTGGGTAGCCCGGCAAGGGCAGCGGATGGGCTGACTGCACGTGCACGCCGCCGTCATTCGTCAAGATCAAGAGGGATACACCTCGTGCACTCGGCGTCCCGGAAGTCGTTGTGACGGGTTACCGGAGACCGCCGCAGACGGTGAGGGCCTGGCGAGAAGGGACAGAGTCGACGACCGAGCACGCCGCCGGGAGCGCGAGCGTCAACGCCGCAAGCGCCCGAGCCAGGCAGACCCCAACGAGATCCCTCATCGGCTGAAGAGTCAGTGCAGTTAACGCGGCTGGGCTATTCACTTGGTACCTACTCAGGGTGTAGACATCCTGCATGTCGTTGACCGAGCTCCACCTGGCCTTGCTGGCGGGCTCGCCGCGGCACGGCTACGACATCAAGCAGGAGCACGATTCGTGGTTCCCGGACACCCGGCCGTTGCCGTATGGCCAGGTGTACGCGACGTTGGCGCGTCTGCAGCGCGACGGGCTGGCCGAAGTCGTGGAGACCCGTGTAGAGGGCGGTCCCGAGCGGACCGTGTACGCGCTGACCGCCGAGGGTGCCGCGCGGCTGCGGGCCTGGCTGGCCGAGCCCGCGGCGCCCACCGGGGTGGGCGCGGAGGAGATCGTCCGAAAGACCGTGGCCGCGTTGCACACCGGCATCGACGTCGCCGGGTTCGTCGCCCGCCAGCGAGCGGCGCACCTGCGGCGCATCCGAGAGCTGCAGGCCACTCCACCGGGCGCCGGCGCGGCCGAGCGACTGGTCCGGGAACACCTCATCGCCCACCTCGACGCCGACCTGCGCTGGCTCGAGCTGGCCACCGACCTGCTGCCGGCCCCTGACGGCCGGCAGACCGTCCGCCCCGATCAGGAGGAGAACCGCGCATGAGCACGGTGGAGCTGTCCAGTGTCAGCCATGCCTACGGCCGCACGCAGGCGCTGAGCGACGTGTCGCTGAGCGTGGAACCCGGGGAGGTCGTCGCCGTGACCGGGCCCAGCGGCTGCGGGAAGTCGACCCTGCTCCTGCTGACCGCGGGAGTGCTGCGCACCCAGTCCGGCCGCGTCGTGGTCGCCGGCACCGAGCTGTCCGGGGCCGACGACGCCGCGCGCGCACGGTTCCGGCGCCGGCACATCGGCCTGGTGCTGCAGTTCGGGCAGCTGGTTGCGGATCTGTCGGTGCGGGACAACGTCGCGCTGCCGTTGCTGCTGGACGGCCACCGGCCGGCCGAGGCCCGCGCTGCGGCCGACGGCTGGCTCGACCGGGTCGGGCTGGACGTCGGGCCCGACACGATGCCGGCGGACCTGTCCGGCGGCCAGGCGCAACTGGCCGCCGGCGCCCGCGCCCTGGTCACCGGGCCGCAGCTGCTGCTGGCCGACGAGCCGACCGCCAGCCTGGACACCACCGCCGGGCGGGCGCTGCTCGACCTGCTGGTGGGCACCACGGTGCAGGCCGGCGGGTCGGTGGTCCTGGTCAGCCACGACAACGCGGTCGCAGCCCGCGCCGACCGTGAGATCCGGCTGCGCCGCGGCGCCATCGCCCACCAGGTGGCCCTGTCATGAGCCCTGTCACGAGGTCTGTCATGAGGCCTGCCGCCCTGTGGCAGCTGGCGGCCCCGAGTGTGCGGGCCTCCCGCACCCGGGCGACGTTGGTGGCCGGCGGCACCGGCGCGGCCGGCGCGCTGGTCCTGGCCACCGGAGCGCTGTTCCGGGTACCGGCCTTCGCCCTCCCACCTCCCGACACCACCGAGGTCTACGAGGTCTCCTACGACCCCCGCTTCGCCAGCATCGTCACCAGCGCCGAGACCCGCATCGGCGTGGCCACCGCGGTGCTGCTGGTCGCCGCCACCGCCGTGGTCCTGGCGTGGCAGGCCGTGTCCGCCGGCAGCGCGCGCCGCCACCGCCGCGACCGGGCCCTGGCGACCGTGGGGGCCACGCCGGGCGACCTGCGGCGGCTGGGCGCGCTCGAGACCGCCGTCGCCGGCGCGGCGGGGGGACTGCTGGCCGGGCCGGCCTACCTGCTGCTGTGGCTGGTCCTCGGACCCGCGCAGCCGGCGGCCAGCCGGCTGTTGCCCGCGCTGGCACCGGCCGACCTCCTCACCTGGGCGTGCCTGGTGCCGGTGTCCGCGGGGCTGGCCGCCGCCGCCGGCGCCCGTTCGAGCACCGGACGCCGCCGGCGTCCGCTCCGCGGCTGGTGGTGGGTGGCGCTCGCGGCCGTGGCGCTCACCGGCATGTTCGCCGTTCCGCGACTGAGCCAGATCGCCGACCGGCAGGTGCAGGTGGCGCTGATGTCCGCCGCGGTGACGCTGCTGCTGCTGGCCGCGCTGGGCAGCGGCACGCCCTGGGTCCGGGGCAAGGCCGCCAGGATGAGCCGCCGCACCAGCACCACGGACGTGCTGGCCGCCGGCGGCCTGCGCACCCTCGCGGGACCCGCGGGACGGGCCGCCGGGGTGCTGCTGGGTGCCGGCCTGACCACCGGTGTCGCCACCGTGCTGCTGGGCATCACCCTGCGCGAGGGCACTGCCCTCGGCTCCGGCGGTTCCCTCCCCGGGCTCGTGCTGGCCGCCGTCGCCGCCGGCTTGGCAGGACTGGCCGGACTGGCGACCCTCACCCTGGCCGCGGTCGACGACCTGCTCACCACCCGCCGGGCCCTGGCCGCGATGGCCGCCGTCGGCGCCGACGTGGCCACGCTGCAGGTCGTGCAGCGGCGGCGGCTGCGGGCAGCGACGGTCGCACCTCTGGTCTGCGGCCTGCTCATCGGCGGGCTCGGCTACGGGGCCCTGAGCGCGACCCCAGGATCGGCTCCCGCCGTCGACGCGTGGCCGCTGCTCATCGTCGGCCCGATCGCCGTCGCCCTCCTGGTGCTCGCGAACGCGGGGATCGTGCGGCTTCTGAGCAGCCGCACCCGTGCGGCCATCGACCCGGCCAACCTCCGCGTCGCATGACCAGCGACGAACCCGCCAGCGTCATCGCTGCCCGCCAGCTCGCCGCAGACGCCCGCACACGACGCGATTGCACCGATCCAGGCATGACGGCCAGCCCTTCTCCGGCCCTTCTACGCCGCAGACAGCTCCGGCGACGCACGGTCGATGGCGGCCCGCCGCCGACCGCACGTCCGGCAGCACCCGAGCCACCACGGGAGTGAACAGCGCAGAGCCGGTCGAACATGGCCGCCGACCGACGGGCACCGATCGTCACACCGGACACCGCGGCGCAGAACGGCCCGGCCGGAGCAGGACGACCGGAGGCGTACTGGAGGACGCCGACGAAGCTCCGAGGCAGGACCACCTGGTATGTCACGTCGCCGCTGCTCCGGACACTCTCCGCTCCACGCGCTCCTGCAGGTCGACCGGCCTGTCGACCCCTCCGGAGGAACTCTGGAGAGCCACTGCGGAGGGGCCGTCGGCGGACCTCCCGGAGCGCGTGCTGACCCTGCCCGCCCGGGGCGTCCCCCCTGGTTGCTGCCGAGTCCGGAGGTGTCCGGCCGCTGGAGGCCACTCCACCTGCCGCGTGCACGTGGACGACCGCGACACGTTGTCGCGTCTGGTGCCCACTGCGACGATCCCGGCATGGGTCGACAGCTCATCCGCACCGACCGCGCCCCTCAGTCACCCCTCTACAGCCAGGGTGTCCGGGTCGGTGACCACGTCCACGTCTCCGGGATGACGGGCACCGACCCGGCGACGGGCGCCCTCGCCGGCGAGACGATCCAGGAGCAGACCCGCCAGGCCATCGCCAACTGCATGGCGGTCCTGGAAGCCGGCGGCGGCGAGAGCTCCGACATCGTGGAGGTCGGCGTCCTGTTGACCGACCCGACGGACTTCGCCGGCCTCAACGAGGAGTACGCGCGGGCGTTCCCGACCGACCCGCCCGCGCGCTACGTCGCCAAGCTCGGCGTCGAACTGCCGGGGGTCCTCGTGTCCATCCGGATGACCGCGATCGTCTCCTGAACGGGTTCGGTCCCCGTCACCCGCTCCGGCGTCAGACCGCGGCGGTCCCGATGAGCCCCTTCCGGGTGACGAGGGCGGCGAGCTGCTCCTCCGAGAGTCCCTCGGTGCCCTCGGGCCGGCGCGGCACCACCATGTACCGCGACTCCGCGCTGGCGTCCCACACCGAGATCCGCGTCGTCTGGGGCAGCTCCAGCCCGAACTCGCGCAGCACGCTCCGGGGGTCGCGCACCACCCGCGAGCGGTACGCCTCGCTCTTGTACCAGCCGGGCGAGGGACCCAGCAGCGCGATCGGGTAGCAGGAGCACAGCGTGCAGACGACGACGTTGTGCTCGTCGGCGGTGTTGGCGACGACCTTCAGCCGCTGCTCCTGCAGGCCCCCGGCCATCGACAGGCCCACCTCGCGGATCGCGTCGTTCGCGTCGGCGAGCAGCCGCCCGGCGAAGCCCGGGTCGACCCACGCGCGGGCGGCGATCCGGGCGCCGTTGGCCGGTGAGCCACCGGCCAGGAACTCGTCGATCCGTCCGTCGATCTCGCCCTCGTCGAGCAGACCCCGGCTCTCCAGCAGCGCCTCCACGTGGCGCACCCGCGCCGAGATCACCGAGCTGGAGTGGTCGCCGCTCATGCAGGCTCCTCGATCGGGGTCAGGTAGTCGGCCCACAACTCCACGGTGACCGTGTGGTCGCCGGAGCCGAACAGGTCCGCAGCCGCGAACCGCACGTGCCACACCGGCTGGGGTGTGCCGGCACGACCTCGGGCGCGGTCATCGGCCAGCGGGTGGCGGCCGGCCTCCTCGACGAGCACACCGACGGCGCCGCGGACGTACCGGGGCAGCCGGGTGTGGCCGTCGGGGTCGGCGGTGCGGGTCCGCACCCGCACGCCGGGAGCGAGGTCAGTCACGTGACAGCTCCAGCTCGCCCGGCGAGGCCACGCCCTTCTCCGCGAGCAGCGTGGTGATCGCGGAGAACCAGCGCTCGTAGTAGGAGGCGGCGAGGTACTCCTCCGGCGGCATCCGCTCGATCGCGTCGCGGAACTCGTCGAGGTTGTAGACGCCCCGCTTGATCAGCGCCCCGTTGAGGGCGAAGACGTGGGCCTCCCAGTCGGCGTGGAACGGCGGCTCGTCCGGTTCCTCGACGATCGCCGGGAACCCGGCCATCCCGCCGACGTCATTGATGCGGCTCACCCACCCTTCCTACCGTGCCGGGGCGGTCGGTCGCCCGGGAACTCCGCTCGTTGCCCGCGCCGTGCCCGCGGTGGGACCCTCTGCGGGGGCGGCCGGGCGCCGCCGGGGCGCGCGAGGGCAGGCGTGCGGTGCGGATCTTCCTGAGCTACCGGCGCGGTGACGCCGGCGGGTACGCCGGGCGGCTGGCCGATGCGCTGCACGAGCGCATCGGTACGAGGAACGTGTTCCAGGACGTGCTCGACATCGCCCCGGGCCAGGACTACACCGCGGTGATCGACGGTGCCCTCGACCGGAGTGACGCGCTCCTGGCGGTCATCGGGCCGAGCTGGCTCACCGCGTCGACCCCGCAGGGCTCCCCCCGGCTGTCCGCCCCCGACGACTACGTCCGCCTGGAGATCGCCCGCGCGCTGCACCGCGACGTCCGCGTCGTCCCCGTGCTCGTCGGCGGCGCCTCGCTGCCTCCGGCCGGAGCGCTGCCCGCCGACCTGCAGGGACTGCCGCAACGGCAGGCGGTGGTGCTGCGCGACGAGACCTGGCACCGGGACGTCGACGGTCTCCTGCGGGCGCTGCGGGGCGAGCCGGCGCTCCCGACCGCGCGCCGTTTCCCCTGGTGGGCGGCGCTCGGCATCGCCGTCCTGCTCGCCGTCCTGGGTGCGGGGGCGTGGTGGCTGTCCAGGCCCGCCGACAGCAGCGGGGACGACGGGGAGACCGAACCGGAGATCGCGTCGTGTGCGCCACCTACCGGCGACGCCTGGACCGAGATCACACTCAGCACGGACCCGCGTGGCACCGAGGAGGTCGACGGCGGGTCCCTGACCTTCGCCGTGGAGGCCGCCGGCTGGCGCCCGCACGGGACGGCGTGGCAGGTGGTCCTCGCGACGAGCATGGAGGCCGCGGTGCCGGAGGGCGCCTACCACGGCGACTGGCGGTACGACTCCCTCGTCGTCGGCCAGCGGCAGTTCGCGGTGACGTGCTTCTCGCCGACCCCGGAGTTCGTGGACCCCGAGACGGTCGGCGACGCACTCGTCGGCTTCGACGTCACCTGCGAGCCGGTCGGCTACGTGCAGCTCCGGCTGGAGGACGACGCGGCCCGCATCGACGTCACCGATCCCGCCCTCGAACCGGGTGGGTGCTGAGGCCGCGACGCGGAACGGCCGAAACCGCGCGGGGGGAGGCCATCATCGGAGGACCTCCGAGCACGGCGTCGTCAGCACCAGGGGGGCGGGATGACCCACGACGTTCCGGCGCCGCCGCGGCGGTACACGGGCGAGCCACCCCCGGGCACCGACCCGACCTGGGACCGCCTCCAGGACCAGCTGGCCTGGTACGACCGCAGGAGCCTCGCCGCCCAGCACGCGTACAAGCAGACCAAGATCGTGCAACTCCTCCTGGCCGCCGGCGTACCGGTCGCCGTGGCGAGCGCGGCGCCGGGCCTGGTGACCGCGCTGCTGGGCGCCCTCGTCGTCGTCCTCGAGGGCATCCAGCAGCTGTACCAGTGGCAGACGAACTGGGTGCTCTACCGGTCGACGCACGAGTCGCTGCGGCACGAGCAGTTCCTCTTCCTGGCCGGCGCCGGGCCCTACAGCGGCCTCGAGAGGCACCAGGTCCTGGCCGAGCGGGTGGAGGGACTCGTCTCGCAGGAGCACGCCAAGTGGACCGAGGGACGGCACCAGGCCGTCGCCGAGCCCGGCGTCGGTCCCCCGCGCCCCGGCTGACCCGGGGTGCAGCCGCTCGCGGCACCGCACCGTCACGGGGTGACCACCCGGTCACCGCAGACCGGACGCCCCCGGCCGTGGGATCCTCCGGACCCCTGCAGCTCCCTCGACCCCGGGGCAGGTCCCAGGGAGGCGCCGTGCCCGACGTCCGCCTGTCCGGCTTCGACGTCGTCGCCCTCGTCGTCGTGCTCGTGACGCACCTCTACCTGTGGTGGCGGCTGGTGCGGGACACCACCCGCCCGGGCCGGGTCCGGCGAGGGCTCACCGTGCTGCTCGCCGTGCTGGCGCTCCTGCTCACCGCCGCCTTCGTCCTCCCGTACCCCCCGGTCGTGCTGGTGCCGGTGCAGTGGGCGGGGTACAGCTGGCTGGGCGTCGCGTTCTACGCGACCCTCGCGCTCCTGCTGCTCGAGCCGGTCAGGGCGGGCGCCGGCTGGTGGCTGCGCCGGCGCCGCCGTCCCGGTGCCCGGACGTCGACCAGCGGGCCGGAGAGCCCGCCGGAGGAGTCCCGGCGCCTGTTCCTCGCCCGCGGCCTGGCGGTGGCAGCGGGCACGGTCGCACTCGGCGTGGCCGGCAACGGGGCGCGCGACGCCAACAGCGCCCCCGTCGTGCGGCGGGTGCCCATCACCCTGCCCCGCCTCGACCCGGCGCTGGACGGGTTCCGCCTGGTCACCTTCTCCGACGCCCACCTCTCGTCGACGTACTCGGGGCGCCGCTTCGAGCGGGTCGTCGAGCTGGTCGACGCCCAGCGGCCGGACGCGGTCGCGATCGTGGGGGACCTGGTGGACGGCGAGCTCACGCGGCTGCGCGAGGAGGTCGCTCCGGTGGCCGACCTGGTGGCCGCCCAGGGGGTCTACTTCGTCACCGGCAACCACGAGTACTACGCGGACCCGGTGGCCCTGGTGCGCCACCTCGAGACGCTGGGCGTGCGGACCCTGCGCAACGAGCGCGTGGCCCTCGGCCGCGACGGCGCGACCGTCGACCTGGCCGGTGTCGACGACGTGTCGGCGGCCGACTCGGGGTTCCCCGGTCACCGCACCGACCTGGACGCCGCCCTCGACGGCCGGGACGAGTCGACGCCGGTGGTCCTGCTGGCGCACCAGCCCGTGGCGGTCGTGCAGTCCGAGGCCGCCGGGGTCGACCTGCAGCTCTCCGGGCACACGCACGGGGGCCAGCTCTGGCCCCTCGACTACGGCATCCGGTGGGACCAGCCGGCGGTCGAGGGGTACAGCCGGCACGGCGACACCCAGCTGTACGTCACCTCCGGGATCGGCTTCTGGGGACCGCCCATGCGGGTGGGTGCCCGGCCGGAGGTGGTCGTGGTGGAGCTGCGCGCGCTCTGATCAGGCGGCCCGGCGTCCCGGCCGGGCCCTCGTCACCGACCGCGTGAGGACGGCGGCACCGGCGGCCGCGAGCGCCACCTCGGCCCAGCGACGCGAGGACACCGCGCCCGTCCGCCGCTCCGCCCACACCGGCTGCATCTCCAGGGCCAGCCCCGTCGTCCGCCCGGCGGGGTCACGGCCGAACACCGCGCGGATGCCGCCGGTGCCGGGGAGGCCGAGGTCGAGCCGGAAGGCGTAGGGGTCCGCCTCGTCGTCCGGACGCAGCTCGAAGCCCCGGGCCAGCGTGGGCACCGGGGTCAGGAAGCGCACCCACAGCCGGCCGCGGCGGACGGAGACCTCCAGGCCCGCGCCGAGGAACGCGGTCGCCCGCACGTCCGTGACCGGGCCGGGCACGCGGTACCGGCCGACCAGCTCCCCCCAGACCTCCGGGTGCTGCGGCACGTCCGTGCGCGGCTCGCGGTGCGGGATGCCGAGCAGGTCCTCGAGCAGTCCGCCGATCTCCCCCGGCAGCCAGAACGGGCCCTGGTGGGTGCCGTTGGTGAACGCCATGACACCGACGCCGTCGTCGGGTGCGACGAAGACCTGCGCGTCGAAGCCGGGCATCGTGCCCTGGTGCTCGACGACGCGGTGACCGCGGCCGTCGACCCGCCAGAACGCCAGTCCCATGCCCGGGATCCGCGGATCGGGCCGGTAGTGCGGCTCGAACACCGTGTCCAGCGTCGCCGGCTGGAGCACCCGGCCGTGCGCGTTGGCACCGCCGCCGGTCAGCGCCGCCAGGTAGCGGGCCATGTCCCGCGGGGTGGAGTAGACGTTGCCTGCCGGGGCGGTCACCGCGTCCCGCCGCGGCACCGGTCGGGGGCCGGCCGGCGACAGCCGGTAGCCGGTGGCCACGCGCGGCCGCAGCCGGTCGGTCAGGACCAGGTCGGAGTCGGTCATGCCGAGCGGGGCGAACACGCGCTCGCGCACGTACCGGTCGAACGGCAGGCCGCTGACGTCCTCGACGACCTGCCCGACCGCCGTCGGCCCGTGGTCGGTGTAGCGGAACCGGGTGCCCGGCTCGACGTCGAGCCGCACCCGGCCGCGGTAGTACTCGGCCGGCGTCGGCACCCGTCCGGGCGGGAAGCCGATGCCGTACTGCCGGCGGACGGCGGCCGAGCGGGGCACCTCCTCGGCGATGCCGGCGGTGTGGGTGAGCAGGTGGCGCACCGTCGCCGGCCGCCAGTCGGGCCTCCGTGGCACCAGCCGGTAGGCCCGCAGGTGGTCGTTCGCCGGCGCGTCCAGGTCGACCCGTCCCTGCTCGACCAGCTGCATCACCGCGATCGCGGTGACCGTCTTGGTGATCGAGCCGATGCGGAAGACGGTGTCCTCGGTGACCGGTGTGCGTGACGGGATGTCGGCGAGCCCGTGCGCGGAGAAGGAGTCGAGGGCTCCGTTCCGCACGACGCCCACCGCGAGGCCGACACACGGCTGCCGGCCCCGCACCTCGGCGACCCGCGTCTCGAGCCGGAGCTCGTCCAAGGCGGTCATGGCCCCTCCCGTGCAGACAGACGACCGGTGTCCCGCGACGCCACGGGGACTGTGTCCAGGCTGCCCGGCGCCGGGTCACCGCGGAGAGGGCGGGAGACCCGACCGACCGCCGACGGACGGCCCTGGGCGGTGCCCACCGCGCGGACCCAGGCTCGTCCCCGGGGCAGCGGCGGAGGACGCCATGGACACATCCGGTGCCGGGCACGGCGGTCGGCACGCGGGCCCACGACCGGACCGGGTCGTGGCGCTCCTCGTCGTCCTGCTCGTGGCGCTCCTCGGCGGATGCGGTGGCGGCGGCGACGACACCACGCCACCGGCGGCGACGTCCTCGACGACCCCGTCCACGCCCCACCCCAGCCCCGAGCCGTCCCCGACGGACGAGGCACCCGACGGCGAGGAACCCGGCGACGGCGAGGAGCCCCCGCCCGGCACGGCGATCCTCGGCGAGGGCCTCTCCGGCGAGCAGGCCGAGGCACTGCAGGACGCGGTGGACGGGGGCGCGCAGCCCTGGCGCACCGACGTCGCGGCCGTGGCCGCGGCCTTCGTGGCGCGTGAGCTCCTCTGGGACGACGCCGACGTCGCCCTCGCCGACCCCCACACCGCCGAGGTGACCAACCCCGCGGACGGGCGCATCGTCACCCTGCAGCTCCGCCAGCCGGTCCGCGAGGGCGACGGCGGGATCTGGGTCGTCGTCAGCGGTGTCTGGCTGGGCTGACGGCGATCCGGACGAGCAAGCGGTTCATCGGCGCAACGCATCCACCGAGGAGCGGCTGCGATGACGGAGCCGCAGGCACAGGAGGCGTCACGGTTCCTGCGGGTGGAGGTGGTGGATCACGCCAGGGAAGGCGCGGGTTCCCCGCTGCCACCAGCGGCAGGCGCCCCGCTGCCGCGGTCATCGGGTGGGGAACCGGTAGAGCCACACACCGCCGATCTCCTCCCCCGACGTACCGGCGACACGCGCCGCCCACGTCAACACGGGTGTGTGGTCGACACCGCCCCGTGGCACGCCCATCAGCACGGTCACCCCGGTCCGTTCCAGTTCCTGACGCGCTGCCTCGGTGTAGGCGTCGTCGGGCGGCGGCAGGCCCTCGAGCAACCCTCGACACGCCCCCTCGAACAGGTTCTCCGGCGTCTCCCACAGGACGGGGTGAGTCGGCTCGGAGCCGAGGGCATAGCCACCGGTCGTGCGGTACGCCATCCCGCTCTCGGCCTGCCAGAGCATCGGCAGTGCACCGCCCTCCCAGACACCGGTGGTCCGGGGGCAGACGTCCACGACGTCGGTCGTGCGCAGGTGCTGGCCCGCAACCGGAAGAAGGCGGGCGTCTCGGCCGCGGCGATCGGCAGCGGTGCCGCCGGCAACCACGAGACCACGGCGCCGATCGCGAGCGCCGCTCCGGTGATCCGGCCTGCTCCAGGACGCATGCTCGCGACCCGATCGATCCAGAGGCCGACCACGATGGCCACACAGGCGGCGACGAAGACCTGCAGCCGCACCGGATCCGCCTGGGAGATCAGAGGCAGGTCATCCAGCAGCTGCCACGGCAGCCACACCTCCAGGTCCTGCTTCCGCGTCGTCAGGCTCGACCCGAGGGAGAAGGTGAATGCGAGCAGACCGACGACCGTCACGACTCGGGCGACGGTGGACCGGGCCCCGAGGCAGGCGACGACCAGCAGCAGGAGCACCACCACGCCGACGTAGCCGCCCTGCTCGCCGGTGTACGAGTTCAGCTGCCCGGCGGTCGTGGAACCGCCACCGGTGGCGGTCAGCGACGTGGGGATGACGGCGTTCAGCGGATCGGCGCGGACGTCGACGGCCGGGTGGATGGGCCCACCCGGGCGGGTTGGACCGAACAGCACGAGGTACAGCGGATAGGCGCACAGCACGAGGTAGGTGACGACGCAGGCCACCGTCATCCGGGCCGCGGCGGGCCCCCGGGTGAGCAGGCCGTGCGGCCACCGCACGGCGAGAACCACCGTGACCAGCGCGAGGACGAGCGCCGTCAGCGCGAGCGTCTGTGTGTACAGGCCGGTCTGGACCGCCAGGACGCCCCCGGCCAGCACTCCGGCCCGGGTCGGACGGTGCGGCGTCTCCACGGCCAGGGCCCGCACGGCGACGAGGACCAACGGTGGCAGGACGGCCCAGACGACGTTGACGTGTCCCACCGACAGGTGGGCGACCTGGAACGGGGAGAAGGCGTAGAGGCCGCCCGCGACGAGGCGGGAGGTCCAGCGCTGCGTCCAGGGGACCAGGGCCACCGCCATGAGCACCCCGGAGACCACCGGCCCGAGCACCATCGCGACGTTGTACGCGGCCACTGGGCCGGCCGTGAGCGTCACCGGTGCCATCAGGGCGCTCAACACCGGGCACCGTGGTGTTCCACATGCCGTTGACGCCCTCGGGGAAACGCAGGTAGGTCGTGACCAGGGGGTCCTCGCCGCGCTCCAGGGCGGTCGGGAACCACTGGAGCCACCAGACGAAGGCGTCCGAGTCGGCCGACACCCAACCCGCCGTCGCGGTCGTCATCCGGCCCAGCAGGTCCCGATGGAGGGCGAGGGAGCCGAGCAGGTAGATCGCGGCCCCGAGGAGCAGCGCACCCCGTCGTGGTCGGCGGCCCGCCGACGGGGGTGGACTCTCGCTCGCGACCCGCTGCTGGGTCACCACCGATCCACCGTAGAACCGGAACACACTCGACCCGTGGGTCCGTCTGTCCGGCAGTCCCCTGAGGCATCGGTACGCCGAGGAGAACTACGCAGGGTGACGGGCTGGGGACCGGATCGGGGTCAGTACTGCCCTCCCCCCGAACCGGTGGGACAGCAGCCGGCATACCGGGCCGCAGGCCCCGGCTGCACGACCTCGGGGAGGCCCAGGTGTCCGGAACACACCCATGCCGGCTCACGCGTTCGGCCTCATGGAAGAGCTGGCGCGCGGGGACTGGCGGTTCCGGCCCAAGCGAGAGCTCGTCCGGGAGTACGCCGAGGGCGCCCGCAGCGGACAGTCGCTCTCGACGCCGGCCGCCGGGGAGCACCGTGGGGCACTCGACCGCAGGACCCTGCGGCCCCCTTGCAGCGCCCTTCGACCAGGCAGTGAACCTGGGCCGCGCTGGACAGCGACCCGCCGAGCCATCTCGCCCACCGGCACCGCCAGCTGCCCGGCCACGGGTGCCGGTGGCGCAGTGTGCGCAGTGCGGCGGCCCGGTCGGCCGCCGTCCAGCACCGCGGAGCCGAGTGAGCCCTCGGGTGCCCTTGCCGGCAGGCGTCGGCGTACGGGCGCGCTCGGTGTCGTGGTGCTCGACCCGGTCGCGCGCGGGCACCTCGTGCAGGTGGACACCGGACAGTCCTCGCCCGATGCGGGCCGCGTGGTCCAGCACGACCGATGGAGCCGCCGGGGGCGGTCGCCGCACCAGTCAGGCGCCTGGAGGTCTTGCGCCCTGCCTTGGGCGAACTTCTGCTTTGCGAGGCGCTTAAGTCCCGCTACGTTGTGAGGCACCGCACACAGTCGACGCAGAGCAACCACCCCGGGACCTGAGGTGACCGCTCCTGCGGCGATGACGTGCACCCACGTGACGAGCCAAGGGAGCTCCATGAACTTGACGACCGGCCTGCGGGCCGTCCTCGTTGCCGCCCTGTCGGCGCTGGTGTTCGTCGGCCTCGCCGGCACGGCGAGCGCCGCCCCGCCCGCCCAGGCCCAGGGTGCCTCCGACTGCGCCGGCCGCGGCGTGCCGCTCAGCAAGATCTCGATCCAGCTGTACACCTTCGCCGATCACATCGGCTTCGGTGCCGACGCCGACACGCAGGCACGCCACGAGGACGTCCTGCGCTCCCTCGCGGAGATGGGCTACCGCAACGTCGAGCCGTTCACGCTGAGCGGCTGGACCGCCGAGGAGTACGCGGCCGTCCTGGACGAGTACGGCCTCAAGGCGTCGGCCCGCCACGTCGAGGTCGGCACGCACACCGACCCCGCGGACATCGGGCAGATCCTCGAGGAGAACCGCGTCCTCGGCATCAAGTACTTCGGCTCCGGCAGCAGCGCCGGGGCTCCGTGGACCCAACCGCTGCCGACCGAGGCCGACTGGGTCGCCTACGCCGAGTACCTGGACGCCGTCGGCGAGCAGGCGCGCAAGGCCGGTCAGACCCTGATGATCCACAACCACGACTTCGAGTTCACGACCGCCTTCGGCGACCGCACCGCCTTCGACATCCTGATGCAGCACACCCAGGCGAAGAACGTCGTCTCGCAGCTCGACCTCTACTGGGTGTCCTACGCCGGGCTCGATCCGGTCGATGTGATCGAGGAGTACGGCAACCGGATCCAGCTGTTCCACGTCAAGGACATGCGGGCGGGCGACCGGCGGATCGAGATCGTCGGCCGCGGCACCATCGAGTTCCCGTCGATCTTCGCCGCTGCCGGTGGCAGCACCCGCTACTTCGTCGTCGAGCACGACCCGCGCTTCGACGACCTGACGTTCGACCCCTTCGAGGCCGCGCGGGTGGGCCTCGAGTACCTCACCTGCACGACCTACTGAGGGAGTAGCGCCCCGTTGGGGACGGTCCCGGTTCGCCGGGGCCGTCCCCTCGCGCGTGCCGGGGGAGGCGCGGCCCGGTGCACCCGTCACGGACCACTCCCTCGGTCGTGGACCGTCAGTCCGGCCGGTGCCGCCTCGGCCATCCGCGCTACCGCCGTGGCGAGCAACGACACGACACGTCGAGCAGGTCCCTGACGGGTGGCGCCGAAGGGGCGGCTATGCCGGCCGGGCCACGGCTCGGCTCCCCGAACTGCTGATGACGGCGAAGTAGCGCCGTTGGTTGCCGTCGGTCTGCAGCCGCCCGTCGGGGCGCGTGCGGACCCACTTGTGTCCGACGGTCTGCGACACGTTGCCCCCGATGGTGCACACCCGCCCCGGCCGGACGGCGGTGACGATGTCGCAGTGCGTGGCCCGGATCGTGGCGTCACCGATGTTGTCGTAGGTGGCGCCGCTGTTGCTCCGTTCGGCGCAGACGAGGTCGCCGACCTGCGGCGCGATCTCGGTGACCCGGTACGCCCAGAACGGGTTGCCGGCGTTGCGGTCGAGCCGGTTGCGCCGAGCAGCGCGGATGTAGGTCTGGTGCGCCCGGGAGTAGGCGAAGTGCCCTCCGGCACCGGCGGTCCGCATGACGTAGGAGACGAACACGGCGCTCCACGGGTTGCCCTGCTGATGGGCGGCGCGCGCCAGCTGGGCCAGGGGGACCTCCATGCCGACCCCGGTCCGGTAGTACTCCTGCAGGATCGGCCCGGCCGCCCGGTCGGTCTCCACCAGCGCCGGACCCCCTCCGGGTCGCCAGCGGGCGTGTTCCGCCTCGGCGACGCGCGCGATGGCCACCGCCAATGACCCCGCCGCCGGTCTGGGCGCCGGGGCCGGCCCGACGCCTCGACGAGCCAGTGCGCCGGCCAGCGCGGCCCTCGTCCCCGACCCCACGACGCCGTCGACGACGAGGCCGGCCGATGCCTGGAAGTCGCGCACCGCACGTTCGGTGGCGGGGCCGAACACGCCGTCGGCGGTCAGCGGCGTGCCGAGGGTGGTCAGCGCCCTCTGCAGCGCCACGACGCCGGGACCGCGGGACCCGCGACGGAGCGGTGCGTCCCCGAACGCGAACGCGGCGATCTCGACGGTGTTGCCGCCCCCGGCCTCGCTGAGCGCCTCCACGAGCGCGAGCCCCGTGTCGACCGGTAACGCTCCCGTTCCTCTGCCCGGCTCGGCCTCCTCGGCCCGGTCGGTGGACGCGATGTCGACGTACGGAGACCGTCCGCCGTAGAACCAGCGCGTCCCCACCCGCCGCCGAGCCAGCCGGCCGTCCGCACGACGGGTCAGCCGGGCGAGGTGGTAGTGCGGCCGCGGCTGGGGATCGTGGACGACGGTCCACCCCGGCCCGAGGGCCCGCGCCCGGCGCACCGCCCGGGTCCGAGCCTGGGACTCGGCGGCGTACCAGTGGTCCCGCCGCCCCGGCAGCGTCTGCTGGTGCACGGTGCTCCTCCCCCGTCACCCGAGTGCCAGGTCGCGACGCCGGCCGGATCGCACCGGGGCCACCGGGCGCGGCCGGCGATCCTGCGCCGGCAGGGCGGTGACCTGCGGCGCCGCCCGGTCGGTGACCACACCGATCGCCTGGGCGCTGGTCAGCCACTCCTCCGAGTCCTCGGCGACCTGCAGCAGCAGCGCCTCGAACTCCGTGCGGCCGCTCTGCAGCACGTGCGGCTGGGCCAGCCAGCGCAGGATCTCCCGGCCGGTGACCGCCATCCGCTGCCGCGGCGAGGTCATCAGGGGCTCGTGGAAGTAGCGCGTCAGGACCTCCTCCACGACGTCCCACGCGTTGTCGGCCCCGAAGACGCGCTTGACGTCGTCGGCGTCGAGGATGCGGAAGGCCTCCTCGAGCAGCTGCATGACCTCGACGCGGAGCACGTTGATGTTGCCGTAGGACACGAACTTCAGGTTGTTGCGCAGGTCGAGGCCGGCCCGCCGGACGACGGCGATGCTGCCGAACGTCGGGTCGTTGGCGCGGTCGCGGATCACGTCCGAGATGCGCTTGTCCCGCCAGTACTGGGCGACGTGCCGGTTGAACAGCGTGAACAGCGGGTGGAACTCCCGGTTCGGGCGGGCGTCGCCCTGCGGCGTCCTCACCCCGTAGCCGAACGCCCGCCGGTACGCGGCGGCCCGCTCGTACCGGGTCCCGCGCAGGACCTCCCGCCGGTCGAACTGGTACAGCCCGTAGGCGCCCGGTCCCGACGACAGCCGGACGGCGCCGTTGCGGAACAGCTCCCGCAGCTTGCGGACGACGCGGAACACCCCGACGCGCTCGTGCTGGTAGATGTAGTAGAGGTCGCCGATCGCGATGATCCGCTCGGACGTGACCGTCTCGTCGTAGTGCTCGACCCCCTGGGGGATGCGCGTCTGACCGAACTGCCGCGCGGCCTCCGGGCCGAGTCCGACCAGCTGGGCCAGGCCGCTGTCCGGCGGGATCGGCGCGGCCTTGTCGGCCTCCTCCGCCTGACGCACGTAGTCGTCGATCTGGTCGACGAGGGCGTCGGCCAGCCGCGGGGTCTCGAGCAGGTCGACACCCAGCTGGTCGATCGCGTCCTGACGCAGCTGGGCGAACCGGTCGAGGAGAGCCTGGTACTGCGCTTCGGTCGCCATCAGAAGACCTGCCTCACGCTAGAGGCTGTATAGGGCGTGGTCTCGGCCGCTCGTGGATCGAAGGTGATGACGTGCGGTCCCTCGGTCCCGACGACACCCGAATAGTCCTTACGAGGGCCCTGCTCGGGGTACTCGGTCACGCCGCCGTCGGACTCCAGGCGGTGGACCTTGTACTGGACTGCCCCCATGGGCAGGTCCAGGCGCTTTGACCGGTAGAGGCCGTCCGCGCCCCGGTACATCCGGATCTGTCCCCGCCAGTTGCCCATCCGCGCTCCACCTCCCTTGATCACGTACGTCGGGGGGAGCTTCGTGTCCGGTGTCGCCTGGGAGGACGCGAGGACCACCTCGTGGAGGTGACGACACAGTGACCGCAGTGCCTCCTGGACACGCACCGAGTGGATTCCCAGGTCGCCGTCCTGGTCGCCCTCGTCGTCGATGGCCTGGTCCACGAGGTCACGCAGCTCGAGTGCAGCCGGGAGCAGCGCCCTCGGGATCGCCAGGCGGCCACCACCGCGGATGAGGTGCGGGCCCTCCTGCGTGGCGAGGTCCACGGCCCAGTCCAGCAGGTCCTCGAGGATGATGCTGCCGCCGGAGATGGGGATCCGGAACGTCCGGCGCTCGTCGACGTCGATGAGCACCGCATCGAGCGCCGCGCGCAGCTCGTCGACCGAGCCGGCCACGACGGACAGCTGGCGCTCGAGCCGAACCAGCTGGAGTCCCAGGAAGGGGTTGTCGTCCCCTCCCCCGAAGAAGCGCTTGTCCCGGTCCCAGCTCGTCCGCAGGGACACGAGGTCGTCGACGATGATGCGGAAGCTGGTCAACTGCTGTTCCTCTGCGGCGTTGTTGACCCGGTCGTCCGAGCCGGCCTGCCGCAGGCCCAGTTCCTCTCGGAGCTCCCCCAGCCGGCCCTCCACGAGGTCGGGATCGGTGACCGCCGTGCTCTCGTAGCCGAGGAGGACCCGCCAGAGCTGGTCCACGCGCGGTACGCGGGGCCCGCCCAACCGGCCGAGCTCCTCCACCAGCTCGCGGAACTCGGTCTCGATGACGCTCTTCAACGCGGCGCAGACCTCGTCGTCCGTGGTCTCGAGGAGGGGAGCGAGGTCTCGCAGGAGGCCGACGGAACGACTCAGTGACTCCGTGGCCCGGACGTGGAGGCTCGCCTGCGCGCCCACGACCCCGCCCTCCAGCTCGCTGTGGAAGCTGGCGATGCCGGGCTTGTGGCGATAGAGCACCCGCCCGTGTTTCTCGTACGGCTCGAAGGCCTGCTCCAGCGCGGACAGGACACCGTCGATGCGGGTGGGCCGGCGCCGCCAGCCCAGGACGTTGCCGATCACGCGGTCGACGGAGTCCTGGAGGTCGCCGGTTCCGCCCTCCTCCCGCTCGCGGGCAGGCGCCGTGGCGGTCGTCTGCACCGGGTAGGCCAGGAACTGGCGCAGGGCATCGGCCAGCTCCTTGTCCCCTCTCCCGTTCCCGGCTGGGTAGTTCATCCCGTCCTCCCCGGCGTGTGTACGTAGACCGGCCCCACCGGGGCGCGGTCAGCGAGCTCCTGCCAGCACCGGCACTGCGCCTCCTGGACCGCGGCGACCCGCGGCCGGCAGCGGTCGATCCCCTGCCGGACCACCCGCACCCAGGCCGGCCACGCACCCCCGCGGTGCCGCAGCGCGGCGACCGGTTCCAGGGCGTCGTAGGAGACGAGGTCGTCCCGGAAGCGGTCGGCGAGCACGGTCAGCGCCGTCTGCGCCGCCGCCAGCTGGCGCTGGGCGCCGACCAGGTCGAGCCGCTCCGCGGCCTCGGACGCGAGCAGCGTGCTGTAGTACGCCTCCTCGGCGCGCCCGTCGAGGTCGTCCACGGCCCGCCCGAGCCGGTCCACGACCGACAGGTCCGCCGGCGCGTCCTCGCCCAGCGTCAACCCGAGCGAGCGGAGCTCGGCGCGGAGCTGCCGGCAGCCCTCGGTGAGCTCGGCGAGCGCGGTCGGGACACTCATCGCGCTCACCGCCGGGCGAGGTCGCGGTAGAAGTGGCGGGTGACGACCTCGGGCGGGGCCAGCCGCCGGTCGAAGGCCAGCCGGGCGGCCCCGATGAGGAACCGCTCCGGGAGGATGCCCGGGTCGATCCCCCGGGCCAGGCGCCCCGCGGCCTCCTCGATCATCTGCTGCTCCTTGGGGGCGAAGCGGATCACCTGGGCCAGCGACCGGCGGCCGAGGGCCTCGTACGGCCGGAAGCACATGGTGTCGACGACGAGGCGCACGGCGTCGTCGGCCGACTCCAGCAGCGCCTGCGGGAACGGCGCCGCACGCCGGCCGTAGGTGCGCCGCCACGCCCGCCGCGAGCCCTCGGCCTCCTCGGGGAAACCCATCCGCGTCAGCAGCTCGGCGCTGATGAACAGCCGCAGGTACGGCGTCGGGTGCACCGCCGTCGGGTTGTAGGTCCAGACGCTGACCGGGCCGCGGGCCAGGATGTCCATCAGCGAGGCGACGACGGCGGGACCGCCCAGGAGCAGGCCGCACAGGTCGGCGAAGGTCTCCCGGTTCCACCGACGCCACACCCGGGCGACCTCGGGCTGGTGCCCCGCCTCGACCAGCCGGCGCTCGAGGGTCTCCGGGACCACCCGGGCGAGGCCGAGCTCGTTCTGCAGGTTGTGGCTGACCTCGTGGAGGACCGCGCCCAGCGTCCAGGGGTTCACCAGCCGGTGGTAGGGCAGCTGGATCTGCGGGAAGGGGTTGCGCTGGAACCCCAGCCGCCGCAGCCGGACGTCCCGCCGGAAGGTGGCCGGGGTGGGTCCGGCCTCCATGCAGCACATCGGCGCCGGCTGCGGGACCGACCGGGCGGTGCCCAGGCCCAGGAAGGCGTCCTGGTAGCAGTCGAGCGCGATCCGGTCGCAGCCGAGCAGCCACTCGCCGAACCGGCCCTGCCGCTGGCCGAAGAACGCCATGTAGAAGTCCCAGACCCGCTCCACCGCCCGCACGTGCTCGTGCGCGACCTCCCCGGCCGCGACCAGCCGCCGCAGCCGCTCCGGGGTCGGGTCGGCCTGCGCCCGCGAGGCGAGGGCCGCGACCCGCCGGTTGAGCGTCAGCAGCGGCTCGCGCAGCCGGGTGATTAGCGCGTTGACCGCCTCCACGTGCCCCTGGGTGGGTGCGGCGTGCCCGGTGCCGAACTCCTCACGGGTGAACGGGCGCAGCGCCAGCGCGTGGCGTTCGAGGTTGCGGGCCTGCGCGCTGGTCCACCGGCCGAGGACCGCGGGCGGCCGCGGCGGCGACGGGCGGGGGTCGCTCCCCCGCCCGCGGTGCGTCGCCGCTGCGGCTGGCGCGCTCATGACCACGCTCCTCGACTGGACCCGGCCGGGTGCGTCTCAGCACCGGCACCAGCGCTGCCCGTTGACGACGATCGACCGGCGCGGGACACCGGGCGGGCGACCCGGTCCCCCGCCGTTGGCCTGCGCGGCGCGCCGGCGGGCCTCCGCGAGCCACGCCTGGTCCGCCCGGCGGGCCCGCTGGATCACCCGGCGGCGCCGGTCGGGGTGCCGCAGCGCCTGGGAGGCGTGGTGGGCGAACCGGCGGCTCACCAGGTCCAGGGACACCGGGGCGCCGCGCGAGTACCGCCCCGCGACATCGGCCGTGGTGCGGCGGACGACGTGCGGCAGCGCCTGGACGTAGGGCTTGGCCGCCGGGCTGTTCCACAGCTGCCGGCCCAGCTGCACCGCCCGCTTGGTCAGCTCCGGGACCCAGCGGGCCGCCGCGGGGGCGAGCCGGGCCGCCAGCGCCGGCAGCGCGCCGAGGAAGGCCTCGGCCTCCGACTCGGACTCCGTCTGCGCCGCCATGGCCGCCAGGTGCTCCATGAGCCGGATCTCGGCGGCCGGTGACGTCCCCGCCTCGTACTCCTGGTCGCCGAAGAGCTCGTCCTCGGGGTCGCCGTAGGGCTCGAGCTCGCCGGCGGCCGGGAGGAGGTCCTCCATCGTGATCGACATCGCCGCGTCTCCTCGGGGTCGTCAGCCGGTCAGCGCGCCGCGGCGCGCACGAGGGGGCTGGGTCATCCGGCGGACGGCCCGCTGGTTGCGCTGCGCGGCGCGGGCGGCCACCGTCGGCTGGGTCAGCGCCCGCCGGGTCTGCGTCTGGACGACGCGGCCGACGGTGCTCCGGGTCACCGGCTGCCCGCGCCGGGCACGGCGCACCAGCGGCCGGACGGTCGCGCGGGTCACCGCCGTCGGCAGGATCGTGACGATCGGCTGGGTCCCCTGCCGCCGCCGCGCCATGCGGGTGAGGATGCTGTTGACCTGCACCAGCTTGGGCACGATGTCGGGGACCAGCCGCTGCAGCACGGCCTGCTCGCGCGGCGTGATCATCATGACCGTCGCGGCCCCGATCAGCGCCTCCGCCTCGTGGGTCGACGGCGTCCGGGCGGCCGCCGCGGCCATCGTCTGGGCGATCGCCTCGTTCTTCGTCATGGGCGCGGCCGGGGACTCGTCCTCGTACTCCAGCTCGTACTCCAGCTCGTCCTCGTACTCGCCCTCGTACTCACCCTCGCGGCGACGGACCCGCCTGCGGCGGCGGCCGAACAGGCCGCTGATGGCGCTCATGGCGCCGGGCAGGAACTTGGCGGCCAGGGGCAGGGCCTTGGCGGCGAGGGGCGCCGCCGCGGCCAGGAGCGGGAGGAACTGCTCGTCCTCGTACTCCTGCTGGACCGCCGGGAGCCCGCCGAGGACCTCGTCCTCGTACTCGTCCTCGTACTCGTCCTCGAGCTCCCCGTCGCCGCCCAGGCCGAGCGCGCCGCCGATGCCCTTGAGCAGTCCGCCGAGGAACTCCTCGCCCTCGTCCTCGAACTCGTCCTCGTACTCGCCGAGCGGGCTCTCCGTCGACGGCTCGCCGAACATCTCGTCCTCGAACTCGTCCTCGGGCTCGCCCGCCAGTTCCGGATCGAGCGCCTCGAACCCGACCGCGCCGTCCTGCGAAACGCTCATGAGGCCCTCCCTCATCGTGCATTCCTGGCCGCCCGAGACTAAGGAGGACGCCTTTGCCGGCCCATTCACACGTTCCCGGGTCGCACGTCCCCACGTCGCTCGGACGGGGGACGCCGGCCGCCGTCGGCGAGGAGGCGGGCGACCATGGCGGCCCGGGAGTTCACCTCGAGCTTGGAGAACACGCGGCGCAGGTGGGTCCCGACCGTCCACTCGCTGATGTCGAGGACCGACGCGATCATGCGGTTGGTGCACCCGCGGGCCACCATGCGGACGATCTCCTCCTCGCGGGGGCTGAGCGACACCCCGCCGGGCTCCGCGGGACCGTGGTCCACCACGACCTGGCAGGTCAGGCCGTCGACGTCGAAGCGGACCAGGATCTCCCCGCCCGCGCCGGACCGCTGGCGCAGGAGCGCGCGGACGGCGCGGCGCAGCTCGCCCACGGCCGCGGCGGTCGGGTCGTCGTCCTCGGGGAGGGGTCCTGGTACGACCGCCGCGGACGGCCCGACGTCGGCAGGGGCGAGCGGGGGCTCCGGTGTCCGGCTGGCTGCTGCGGTCGCTCGCACCCCGGCCTCCGCTCGGCTCGCTCCGGTCGGACGGCGCCGACGGTATCCCGCGGGGTAATGCGACCTCGTGTCACACGTCTTCGGGACCCGCCCGTTCTCGTGGGCCCGCGGCGACCATTCCGGCTCGATTTCCAGGCACGCACGAAATGGATCGCGCCGCCATTCCCGGGCAGGTCGGGAACCGGCCCCGGCCGACAGCGCGACGGTCCGCCCGGCGAGGATGCACCGCCGCCGTCACCGGAGCGTCACCACCGCGTCACCGCTCCCGCGCTCCCTGGCGGGACCGTCCGCCGGATCATGCGGCCGGGACGATGCGCCGGCCTCGCGGCAGTGGTCAGGGTCGACCGGTGACGCACTGGGAGCCGCCCGTCGTCCCGCGGTGCCTCGTCCCGACCCGCTCCCTGCCCGCCGCGCGGGGGTGAGCCGGCGTGGTCGTCCGCGGGTCCGGGGCGGTCCTCCGGCGGCTGGAGACGACGTTCACCGGCCGCTGCGTCACCGCCTTCCTGGAGCAGCGCGGCGTCGACCGGGCCATGGCCGTCTCCGCCCAGTCCTTCACCGCGCTGATCCCGCTGCTCCTGCTGGCGTCCCTGTTGGCCCCGGGGGACGACGGTTCCCTGGTCGCCGACGGGGTGATCGAGCGGTTCCGGCTGAGCGGTGCGGCCGCCGAGGACGTGCGACAGGTGTTCGCGGTGGCCGGCGACGCCGGCACCGGCGCGCTGAGCGTCGTCCTGCTCGTGTTCTCCGGCGTCTCGCTGGCCCGCCGGCTGCAGCGGCTGTACGAGCAGGCCTGGCGCCTCCCGGCACGCGCCGGCCTCCGCGCGTCGGTCGACGCGCTGCTGGGCATCGCGGCCCTGGTCCTGACGATCCTGCTGCTGTCGTTCCTGCACGGGGTGGCGGCTCCCGGAGCCGTCCCCCGGGTGCTGGGCTGGACCGGCCACGTGCTGGCGGGCTGCCTGCTGTGGGCCGCGATCCCCTGGCTGCTGCTCGGCGGCCGCCTCCCGTGGCGCCGGCTGCTGCCCACGGGCGTCCTGGCGGCCGTCTGCTCGGCCGCCTACGCACTGGCCACGGCGGTCTACATGCCGCTGCTCATGGAGTCCTACAGCCGCAGGTACGGCCTCTTCGGCGTGACCCTCGCGCTGGTGGGCTGGCTGCTCTGCGTCGCGGTCATCATCGTGGTCACGACGATCGTCGGGGCCGAGCTCGACCGCGCACCCGAACCCTGGGCCCGGCGGCTCCGAGCCGCGCTCGGACCGGCGACGGACCCGGCCGGTGGTCCCGGACCGGGGCGCCCGGCCTCGTCCTCCGAGGAGGATGCCGCCCGAGCCCGACCCGGGGTCTGATGGCGCCGAGGAGGGACGTCATGGCCCGACAGGCGGAGATCAGCAGCCCGGACGGTACGCGTCGCGACGGTGCACGTCTCAGCGGCGCGACCATCGCCGCCCTGGCGGGCGGCGGGCTGCTGGTCGCCTTCATGGTGCAGAACCGCGACGACGTGACGGTGCGGTTCCTCTTCTGGAGCTCTACCTGGCCGCTGTGGCTGCTCGTGCTCGTGAGCGCGGTGCTCGGCGGGGTCGTGTGGATCGGGGTGGGCGTCCTCCGGCGCCACCGCCGCCGGAAGGCGCGGCGGGCAGCCCGGGCCGACTGAGGCGCAGCCAGCCGGCAGGAGGAGCGATCGCCGTCCCCGGGCGGTCCCCACCGCGTCGCCGCTCCCGCGCTCAGTGGTGGACGTGGGACGCGTGGACGACGGCGTGCCCGCGGCCGCGGCTCATCATCCAGCGGTTGATCGGCAGGGTGACGACGAACGCCACAGCGAGGGCGGCGGCCAGCGAGAGCCAGAAGAACGCCGAGGTCAGGCCGGCCTCCATCGCACCCGGGACGCTGACCAGGACGCCGTTGTCGACCAGCTCCATCACCGCGATCGAGACGGTGTCGGCGGCCAGCGCTACCCGCAGCGCCCGGCGGAACGGCAGGCCGGCCAGCAGCACCCCGCGCATCGTCAGCGCGTAGCCGAAGACGAACGCCAGCGCGACCGCCAGGACGACGGTCGCCGCGGTGGACCACCCCAGCAACGTGCCGATGACCACGCCGAGCACCTCGCCGATGGCGCAGCCGGTGAGGCAGTGCAGCGTCGCCTGCACCGCCGCGGCCCAGGGGACCCGGCCCGGAGCAGGCGGCGTCTGGTGGGTGCCGTTCTCGTGCGCCGTGTGCGTCGTCATCTCGGCCTCCTCCGTCGACGTCGCCCGTTGTATACCCCACGGGGGTATTAGTCAACGCCCTCCTCCACGACGTCGGCGAGCGCGTCCACGGCGTCTGCCCACGACCCCACCAGGTCGGCGGCGTCACGCAGCCGGTCATCCTGCGCCCGCCGTTCCCGGATGCCGTCGCCGGCGGGAGCCGCCGGCACGGTCATCAGGGCCGCGCGAGCCGCGGCGGCGGCCTCCTCCAGCGCCCGGACGGCATCGGCGCGGTCCCTCACCGTCGGGCTCCCGCCGTGAGCGGGGCCCGGACCGCGGCCGGCTCGGCGGGCAGGCCCAGCCGGCCCCGGGTGCGCCACACCAGCACGGCCGCGACGACCGCCATCGGGACGATCAGGTCCACCTCGCTCAGCAGCACGTGGGCGTAGACGTCGGTGTCGACGAACCCGCCCAGGCGCACCGAGTCGTTGGACAGCCCGTGCATGACGACAGCCAGCGGGACGCTGATCCCGACGCGGTTGCAGAAGTACGCCATGACCAGGCTGAGCAGCACGAACTTCACGGTCAGCACCGCGAACAGGCCCGCGAAGCCACCCGGCCCGTAGAGCAGCGCCAGGTCGAACTTCACCGGCACGTGCCACGCCGACCACAGCACCCCGAGCACCACGGAGGCGGCCACCCGCGCGTACCGGGCCTGCAGCAGCGGCAGCGCGAACCCCCGCCAGGCGCTCTCCTCGAACACCGCACCGGCGTCGAGGAACATCGCCACCAGGAACGCCGCGGCGAACGACAGCGACAGCGACGGCGGCGAGTGGACGAACCCGGCGTCGCGCAGCGTCAGCCAGTGCAGTCCCGCCGAGGCCAGGTTCATCGCCGAGAACACCACGACCGTCACCACCCAGACCCGCAGCCCGCGCCGCCGTCCCACCTCACGCGACCACGGCCGCCAGCGGCGCCGCACGGCCAGCAGGCCGGCCGAGCCGAAGCCGAGGCCGGCGACGACGAGCAGGGCGAGGTCCGGCGCGGCGACCTGGGCGATCGCCAGCCCGACCGCGCCTGCCGCGTAGGGGGCCTCCACCACCAGCCGCACGGCGGTCACCAGGTCGGTGTTGAACCCGATGCCCGACTCCTCGAGCGCCCGGTCCGCCGTCGCCTGCGCGCCGTTGAGCAGGAACGCGGCGATCAGCGCCACCTCCAGCAGCACCGCCACCGTCCACAGCGACGCCACCGGGTGCCGCCGGAAGACCCGTCGCACCACCCGGTCCTCCCCTCGCCTCGGCCCGCCGCGACCGCTCCGCGGCAGGGACGGGAGGAAGCGTGGGGACGGCGCGTCGAGGCCGGTCGAAGACCGTGTCAAGGCCCGGTGAAGACGGCCGTCGCGGACCTCCGGCGGGCCTGGCCGGTCGCTACGGTCGCTGCCGTGAGCGTCCCCGCGACCGCCCCGCCGGCCGGGCCGGAACCCCTGGTGCTCGTCGTCGAGGACGAGCCGCAGATCGCCGAGGTCCTCGAGGCCTACCTGCACCGCGACGGGTACCGCACCGCCCGCGCCGCCGACGGGGTCAGCGCCGTGGAACGCCACCGGGGCCTGCGCCCGGACCTGGTCCTGCTCGACGTGCGGCTGCCCGGCCTCGACGGCTTCGAGGTGCTCCGCCGCATCCGCGCGTCGGCACCCACCCCGGTGATCATGGTGACCGCGAGGGACGAGGACGTCGACAAGCTGCTCGGGCTGCACATGGGCGCCGACGACTACGTGCTCAAGCCGTTCAGCCCGCCCGAGGTCGTCGCCCGGGTGCGGGCCGTCCTCCGCCGGGCCGCACCGGGCCCGCGACCGCCGCGGGTGCTGCGGGTGGGCCCGCTGGAGGTCGACCCCGCCGCGCTGACCGCCACCGTCGGCGGCCGGCCGCTGCCGCTCACGCTGAGCGAGTACCGGCTGCTGGAGCACCTGGCCCGGTCCGCGGGCCGGGTCCTCACCCGCGCGCAGCTGCTCGACGCCGCCCTGCCGGGGTCGGCCGCGCTCGACCGCGTCGTCGACGCGCACCTGTCCAACCTGCGCCGCAAGCTGGCCGCCGCGGGCGAGGACCGGCTGCTGGAGACGGTGCGCGGCGCGGGCTACCGGCTGCGCCGCGCACCCGCGCCGCCACCGCCGTGAACCCGGACGACGCGGCCTCCCCGGGACCCCGACGCCGGCTCCGGTGGCCGCGGCGCAGCATCGCCGTGCGGCTGATGACGGCCATGGCGGCCGTCGCGGCGTTCACCGCGCTGCTCGCCCTGCCGGTGACGCTGGTCTACTTCGAGCGGCGGCTGCCGCCGGAGACCGCCGACCTCGTCGAGGCCCAGATCCGCGGCAGCGACTTCGACGGCGCGGCCGAGCTGGCCCTGCTCACCGCCCTCACCGCGGGGCTCGGGGCACTGCTCGGCCTGCTCGTCGCCCGGCGGCTGGCCCGCCCGCTGCAGGCGGTCTCCGCCGCGGCCCGCCGGGTCGCCGCCGGTGACCTCTCCGCCCGGGCCGGGCCCCTGCTGCCCGCGGGCGGCCGGCGACGGTGGCGGCCCCGGGCGGCCCCGGCGGACGCCCGCGACGAGGCTGCCCGGCTGGTCGGCGACTTCGACGGCATGGCCGCCGCACTCGAGCGGCTGGACACCGAGCGGCGGGTCACCGCGGCCGCGGTCGCCCACGAGCTGCGCACCCCGCTGACCATCCTGCAGGGCCGCCTGGAGGCGGTGCGGGACGGCGTGCTGCCCCTCGACGCCGCGGGCCTCGCCGGACTGGTGCAGCAGACCCGCACCCTCGCCCGGCTCGTCGAGGACCTCAAGACCCTCAGCCTGGCCGACGCCGGTCAGCTCTCCCTGCGGCGGCGTCCGGTCGACCTCGCCGCGCTCGCCGCCACCGTGCTCGCCGGCTTCCGCGCCCGCGCCGTCGACGCCGGGATCGGACTGCACCTGGACCCGCCCCGGGACGGGACCGGGGCCCTCGAGGTCGCCGCGGACCCCGAGCGGCTCACCCAGGTGCTCGGCAACCTCCTCGACAACGCGCTGCGCCACACCCCGGCGGGCGGCCGGGTCGACGTCGGGCTCGACCGGCGCGACGGCGAGGTCCGCCTCACCGTCCGGGACACCGGGGCGGGCCTGACTCCCGAGGACGCGGCGCACGTCTTCGACCGCTTCTGGCGGGCCGGTCCGTCCCGGTCACGGGACACGGGCGGGACCGGTCAGGGGCTCGCCGTCGTCCGGGTCCTGGTCGAGGCGCACGGCGGCCGGGTGCGGGCACGGGGCCAGCCCACCGGCGGCGCCGAGTTCGACGTCCGCCTCCCGGCCGATCCGGGGCGGTGACCGCCGGCCGTCAGGCCCGTGCCGCGTCCAGCTCCTCGGCGGCGGGCAGGCCGAGCCGGGCGAACAGGTCGTTGTCGAGGTCGAGGAAGCTCGTGATGTGCCGGATCCGGTCGCCCTCGATCTCCAGCACGTGCAGGGCCCACGGGGCGTGGCCACCCTCGGCGGTCGGCCGGTACTGGGCCACCGCCGGGCTGCCGTTGGCCTCCGTCTGCACGAACCGCGAGTTCCGGCAGCCGCTGCCGGGGCCCAGCATCCAGGTGCCGATGTCGGCGGCGCTGCCCAGCCACATCTCGAACGGCGGCATGTGCTGGGTGGCGTCCTCGTGCAGCAGCGCGACGAAGGCGTCGATGTCGTAGCGCTCGAAGGCGTCGAGGTAGCGGGCGAGCAGGTCGCGGTGGTCGGCGTCGAGCGGCCGTTCCTCGGGGGTGCCGCCCATCGCGGCCAGCGTGGCCCGGGCCCGCTGCAGCGCGCTGTTGACCGAGGCGACCGTGTTGTCGAGCAGGTCGGCCACCTCGTCGGCCCGCCAGCGCAGCACGTCGCGCAGCAGCAGCACGGCGCGCTGCCGCGGCGGCAGGTGCTGCAGCGCGGCGACGAACGCCAGCCGCACCGACTCCCGGGCCACCGCGCGCTCGGCCGGGTCGCCGTCCTCGGGCAGGACCTGCCGGTCGAGCACCGGCTCCACCCAGGCCTCGGCCGGCCGCTTGGCCGCCAGCGACGCCTCCACCGGCGACCACGACTGCCCGGAGAGGTCCATCGGCAGGGCCCGGCGCCGGCGGCCGGCGAGCTGGTCGAGGCAGACGTTGGTGGCGATCCGGTAGAGCCAGGACCGCAGCGAGGAGCGGCCCTCGAAGTCGGCCAGGCTCTTCCACGCGCGGACCAGCGTCTCCTGCACCGCGTCGTCGGCGTCGAAGCTCGACCCGAGCATCCGGTAGCAGTACCCCGTCAGCTCGCGCCGGTGCTCGAGCAACCGCGGGTCGATCTCACCGGACACCCCGCTCAGCACGCTGGTCACCCCGGACCACCCTCCTCGTTCGGCATCCCCGTCGACTGGGGCGACAGTCCACCACGCGGGACCGACGGAACGGGAGACCCGCGAGGACCGCTCCCCGCCCGGGTGGGCGGGGAGCGTCCTGCTCACGGCAGCAGCGGCTGGCCGTCGCGCACGAGGCGCCAGTTGTCGACGGCGAAGTCCGCCGGGTCGATGACGCCGCGCTCCTGCGCCCAGTCGATGAGCAGCTGGCGGATCTCCTGCTGCTCGTCGTAGATGAGCGGCGCGGCCGCGATGCCGGGGAAGTTCCCCCCGCCGGAGCGGCGGTAGTTGTTCACCGCCACGACGAACCGGTCGCCGTCGGCAACCGCGACACCGTCGACCTCGAGCCGGGTGACCCGCTGCCCGACCGGCTTGGACACGTCGAGGTCGTAGTCGACGCCGGACAGGACGTCGTAGTTGTAGTCCGGCGTGCTCCCGGCACCGGTGATGGTCTCCGGGTCGACGTCACCGGTGGCCGGCACCTGGGCGAAGTACTTCGCCGAGAACTCGAGGTACGCGCGCACCTCGGCGCCGGTCAGCTCCACCGCCTGCAGGGTGTTGTCGTAGACGTAGAGCCCGGCGATGTCCCGGATCGTCACGTCCCCCTGCGGGAAGACCGCGTCGCGGCTGAACGGCGCGGCGATCGACAGCACCGGCAGGTCGGCCTGCGGCGTGCCCTCGAGCGCGACGTCGACGGTCTCGGTCTGCACCTGCTGGATGAAGTCGAGGATCGCCGTGTCCTCGTACCGGCTGGTCGCCGCCGAGAGCTCCTCGGTGGACCGGGCCACCACCTGGTTGACGTAGTCGACCGTCGTCCGGTGCGCCTCGTCGGTCACGGCGAGGACGTCGGGGTCCTCGGGGACGCCCTTGGTGCGCAGCGCCGCCGCGGTGACGCCGGTGACGTCCCACTGCCCGCGGGTCTTGGCCAGCGAGACGTCGACCCGGCTGACGGTGGCACCCCAGCGGTAGGGCTGGGTGAGCACCACGTCGTCGCCGGTCACCTCGTTCTCGACGACCTGCGAGGGCACGTCACGGTGCGAGTGGCCGACCACCATCGCGTCGATCCCGGGCACCGTGCGCGCGATGACGTCGCTGGGGTTCTCGGTCGGCGCGGCGTCGGGCCCGTAGGACGACGTCCCGCCGACGCCGGCGTGCGACAGGACCACGACGACGTCGGCCTGCCGGTCGACGATCGGCACCCAGCGCCGCGCCGCCTCGACCATGTCCTGGAACTCGACCCGGCCCTCGACGTTGCCGCGGTCCCAGATCGCCGAGCCCGGCGTGGTCAGGCCCAGGATGCCCACGGTGACCGGCTTGTGCCCGGGCACCTCCATCTTCTGGAGGGTGTAGGGCGGCAGGTACGGCTCACCGGTCACGGCGTCGACCACGTTAGCGCCGAGCACCGGGTGGTCGACGTCGCCGGCGTAGGCCTGGAGCAGGTCCAGGCCGTAGTTGAACTCGTGGTTGCCGACGACCTGGGCGTCGTAGCCGATCGCGTCGTAGGCGGCGGCCATCGGGTGCTCGGCGCCGGTCTCGGTGACCGGCTCCTGCCGCGCGTAGTAGTAGCTCAGCGGCGTGCCCTGCAGGAAGTCGCCGTTGTCGACGACGAGCACGCTCTCCTCGCCCTGCTCGGCGCGCACCCGGTCGACGACCGTGCCGACCCGCGCCAGGCCGGTGGCGTCGCCGGAGCGCTCGGTGTAGGCCGCGTTCTTGAAGTAGTCCCAGTCCTGCACCCGGCCGTGCAGGTCGGTGGTGGCCAGCAGGGTGATGTCGAGCTCGTCGGACGGGCCGGGCGGCGCCGCCGCCGCGGGCGTCGCCGCCCCGGCGGTCACGGCGAGCACGGCCGCGCTCACGGCCCAGTACCTGCGTCGTGGCATGTGGATGTCGTCCCCCTCGCGGTGCCGCCCGGCGGTCGCGGGCGCCGGGGGACGGTAACCCGTGACGGAGGGTTCCGCCACGTACCCGGCGCGTTACTGGTAGCTGATCAGCTGCGGGCGCGGCGAGACCTGCGCGATGGTCTCCTCGGGGGTGAGCATCGGCGCGTCCTCGTCGTAGAAGTTCTTCCAGCCCCACGCCAGCCCCTCGGGACCGACGCCCTGCAGCACCCGCCAGGTGTCCTGCTTGCTGCCCTGGGGCCCCTGCCCGTCGGCGTGCACCATGACGGCCACCTCGTCGCGGGACAGGTCGACCTGCTCGCGGCCGGGGATCATGTCCACCCGGAACTGGTGCAGGACCAGCAGCTTCTGCGGCAGCCGGTTCTCGCGGGTGAGGTCGGCCAGCCAGGTGACCACCCGGTTGACCTCCTCGATGGAGACCGAGCCGATCTGGGTCAGGTGCACCTGGTTCGGGGCCAGCCGCCACTCCGGGTCCAGCGCCAGGCCGACGTGGGGCAGCTCCAGCAGCGGCCGGTACAGCTCGGCCTGGGTGACGAAGTCGGTGCGCCCGGGCTGCAGGTCGAGCACCACGTAGAGGCCCGCGGCGCCGGCCGCCTCCACCCACGGCCGCAGCTGCTCCAGCGGCGCCTCGTAGGAGTAGTCGTTGCCCTCGGTCGGGAACTCCGAGGCGACGGTGGCGATGATCTCGAAGGCGGGGACGACGGTCGCGTCCGGCACCAGCGGCTCGTAGGGCGCGGCGTGGTCGCGGGCGCGCTGGACCGCCGCGTCGACGTCCTGCTCCCCCAGCACGCCGAGCGCGCCGGTGCCGGGGTGGCCGTAGAGGGCGACCAGGAAGTGCTCGGGGAACAGCACCTGCCCGCCAGCGGGCAGCTGGGTGCCCGTGGCGGCGGTCTCGAGCTTCCAGTCCAGCCCGTCCTCGGCGCCGAAGCCGGCGCCCAGCGCGACGACGGTGTCCGCGCCCGACACCGCCTCGACGACGTCGCCCGAGGCCCGCGGGTCGGTCCGGCCGTCGGTGACCTGCACCTGCGCGCCGGCGGCCCGGGCGGTGGCCACGCCGGCCAGCGCCGCGGGGTCGCCGTCGGCCAGGACGACGGTGCCCTGGAGCGGCTCGGCGCGCTCGACCTCGGGCAGCTCGCCCGACGCCTCGCCCTCGCCCGGGTCGCCGGCGTCCTCGGGCTGCAGCGCGGCGGGCGCGTCGGGGTCGAGGGCGGCCACGGCGGCCACCTCGCCGCCGTCCGGCACGGGATCGGCGCCGGCGAGATCGAGGCCGGTGGCCGCGGCGACGGCGTCGGCGGTCGCCGGGGCGGAGACCACCTCGGCGTCCCCGGGCGCGGTGTCGGCGCCCACCGCGAGGACGGTGCCCGCGCCGAGCCGGTCGATCTCGGCGGCGACCGCGTCGTCGGCGGAGCCCTCGCCCTCGGGGTCGAGCAGCAGCGGCACGCCCAGGCCGACGGCGGCCGAGGCGCCCAGCAGCGTGGCGGCGGCGTCGCCGTCCGGGGCGACCACGACGACGCCGGACTGCTCGAACAGCGCCCGGCTGGTGCTCACCGCCGCGGCGGCGGGCTCGCCGTCGGCGACCACGGTCAGCTTCTCGCCGGGAGCCGCGGTGGCGGCCTGCGCCGGTCCGCCGTCGCCCCCGCCCTCGTCGGCGGCCGACGAGGTGCACCCGGCGACCAGCAGGACAGCGCTCACGGCGAGGGGGGCGGCCCGATGGCGCACGCGGCACCTCCGTCCGCCGGGCACCCGGTCACGGGAGGACGTGACGACGGCGGCGCACCCGGCTCGCCCGACAGTAACGAGGTCCTGGACACCGCCCGCGCGCGCCGGGAGCATCGGCGGCCGACATGGACGGTGCAGCAGCGGGTGTCGGGCCAGCCCGACAGCGGATCGACCGGGTGACGGGATCGGCCGGACGGCGCCGCGTCGCCAGGCTCGTCCCATGACCAGCGAGACCCTGACCAGCGACACCCCGATCGGCGAGACCCTCCCCGTGCCCTCCGTGACCGCGCCGCCGCACTCCCGCTCGCGCCTCGTGCGCCAGGCGCTCGTCGACTCCGGCTACGCGCTGCTGTCCCTGCCGCTCGGCGTGCTCGCCTTCGTCGTCGTGGTCACCGGCGTGGCCCTCGGCGTCGGCACGCTGGTGATCTGGGTCGGGGTCGCGGTCCTCGCCGGCACCCTGCTCGCCGCCCGCGGTCTCGCCGGCCTGGAGCGGGCGCAGCTGCCCGCGGTCCTGGGGCGCCCGGTCCCCCGGCCGGCCTACCTGAGGCCCGAGGGCGGGCGGGTGCGCCGGCTGCTCACCCCCCTGCGCGACCCACAGTCCTGGCTGGACGCGCTGCACGCGGTGCTCCGCCTGCCGCTGGGCGTGCTCGCCTTCTCGGTCACCGTCACGTTCTGGGCGCTGGCACTGGGCGGCATCACCTACGGCGCCTGGGACTGGGCGCTGCCGGACCCCTCCGCCGACCCCGACAACCACGACCTGTTCGAGCTGCTCGGCCTCGAGTCCTCCCCCGGCCTGCGCATCCTCGGCTACACCGTGATCGGCCTGCTGGCCGCGGTGGCGCTGCCGTTCGTCGTCCGCGCCGTCGCCCTGCTGCAGGCGCAGCTGGGCCGGGCGCTGCTGACCTCCCGCGCCGCCGCGCAGGCCGAGATCGGCCGGCTGTCGCGCGGCCGCGACGCCGCGGTCGCCGCCGAGGCGGTGGCGCTGCGCCGGCTCGAGCGCGACATCCACGACGGCCCGCAGCAGCACCTGGTGCGGCTGGGCATGGACCTCTCCCGCGCGCAGCGGCAGCTCGACCGCGATCCCGCCGCCGCCCGCACCACGATCGCCGAGGCCGGCGTCCTCGCCCGCGAGGCGCTGGAGGAGCTGCGCGCGCTGTCCCGCGGCATCGCCCCGCCGGTGCTGGCCGACCGCGGCCTGACCGCCGCCCTGGCCGCGCTGGCCGCCCGCTCGCCGGTGCCCGTCGAACTCGCCGTCGACCTGCCCGAGCAGCGGCTGGCGCCGGTCACCGAGAACACCGCCTACTTCGTCGTCAGCGAGGCGCTGGCCAACGTGGCCAAGCACAGCGGGGCGAGGGTGTGCCGGGTCGAGATGGGCCGGGCCGGGGACCTGCTGCGGGTCGTCGTCGAGGACGACGGCGACGGCGGGGCGCTGCTGGTGCCCGGCCACGGCCTGGCGGGGCTGGCCGACCGGCTGCGCGCGGTGGACGGCGTGCTCACCGTGGACAGCCCGCGCGGCGGCCCGACCCGGACCACCGCCGAGCTGCCGTGGGCGTGAGCCCGGCCGACCGGCCGCTGCGGGTGGTGCTCGGCGAGGACTCGGTCCTGCTCCGCGAGGGGCTGGTCCGGTTGCTCGAGGAGGCCGGCACCACCGTGGTGGCCGCGGTCGGCGACGGCCCGTCGCTGGTGCGCGCGGTCACCGAGCTGCGTCCCGACGTCGCCGTCGTCGACGTGCGGATGCCGCCGACGCACACCGACGAGGGGCTGCGCGCCGCCGTGGAGGTGCGCCGGGCGGTGCCGGGGACGGCGGTGCTGGTCCTCTCGCAGTACGTCGAGGTCGCCTACGCCGACGAGCTGCTCGCCGACGGCCGGGGTGGCGCGGGCTACCTGCTCAAGGACCGGGTGACCGACCTCGACCAGCTGCTGGCCGCGCTCGACGACGTCGTCGCCGGCGGGACGGTGCTCGACCCGCAGGTGGTCGCCCAGCTGTTCGCCCGCCGCCGCGCCGACGACCCGGTGCGCCGGCTGACGCCGCGGGAGCGCGAGGTGCTCGGACTCATCGCCGAGGGGCACTCCAACACCGCGATCGCCCGGCTGCTGGTGGTCACCCCCGGCGCGGTGGAGAAGCACACCCAGCGGATCTTCGCCAAGCTGGGCCTGGCGCCCGACGAGGACCGCAACAGCCGGGTGATGGCGACGCTGGCCTACCTGCGCGGCTGATCCCCGAGCGCCCGCTCGAGGTTGCCCACCATCCGCGCCAGCCCCGCGACGACCTGCGCGTACTCCTCGGCGGTCATCCCGTCGGCCACGCGGCGGCGGAACGCCGCGACCGCACCGGCCAGCCGGCCGTGCGCGGTCCGCCCCTCCGCGGTCAGCGACAGCGTCCCGCCGTCGTCGGCCAGCCACCCCCGCGCGGCCAGGTCGGCGAGCACGGCGTCGAGGGCCCGCGGACCGGCGAAGCCGCCCAGCGCGGTGTGCAGGTCCGTGCGGGACACCGGCCCGTCCGCCGCCGACTGCAGCAGCTGCCAGTGCCGCCGGGTCAGCCCCTCCCCCGCGACGACGCCGTCGAGGCCCTGCTCGAGCAGCTCGTCGAGCCGCCTGGCCCACCACCCCACCCGTCCCTGACCCTGCACGGGGGCATCGTGGCACCGCGGAACGCGGTCGCGGACGGTCGTCCCCGCCCGGTAGACAGCAGGGGTGACCGACCCCGCCGACCTCCGCCCCGCCACCGCCGAGGAGTGGCCGGCCTTCGGCCGCGCCCTGTTCGACACCTTCGGCGAGGACCCCCCGGCCTCGTTCGTCGACACCGTCCCCGTGACCGCCGAGCTCGACCGGTCGCTGGGGCTGTGGGAGGGCGACCGGGTGGTGGCGACCTCGGGCGTCTACAGCCGGGAGCTGACCGTGCCCGGCGGCGTCGTCCCCTGCGCCGGGGTCACCTGGGTGAGCGTCGCCCCGACCCACCGGCGGCGCGGGGTGCTGACGGCGATCATGCGGCGGCAGCTCACCGAGCTGCACGAGCAGGAGCGGGAGCCGGTGGCGGCGCTGTGGGCGTCGGAGTCGGCCATCTACGGCCGCTTCGGCTACGCGCCGGCCACCTGGCGCGGCGGCCTGTCCGGCGACGTCGCGCGGATGCGGCTGCGGCCCGACGTCGACCCGGGCACCGGGCGGGTGGACCGGGTGGACGCCGACGCCTACCGCGCGGCCGTCGTGGGCCTGCACGACCGGCTGCGGCGGACGGTGCCGGGCAACCTGGCCCGCGACGACCGCTGGTGGAGCCGCCTGCTCGAGGACGACCCCGGCCAGCGCCGCGGCGCCACCGAGCGGCGGTACCTCCTGCACACCGAGACCAACGGGACGGTCACCGGCTACGCCGCCTACCGGGTGAAGGGGCGGTGGACCGACGACGGCCAGCCCGACGGCACCGCCGAGGTCGAGGAGCTGCGCGGCGCCTCACCCACGGCGTACGCGGCGCTGTGGCGGTTCGTGCTGTCGCTGGACCTGGTGCGCACCGTGCGCGCGCCGGGCGCCTCGCCGGACGAGCCGCTGCGGCACCTGCTGGCCGAGCCGCGGGCGCTGCGCTCGCAGCCCGTCGACGCGCTGTGGGTCCGGCTGGTCGACGTCGGCCGCGCCCTGGCCGCCCGCCGCTACCCCGCCGTGGTCGAGCTGGTCGTCGAGGTGCGTGACTCCTCCTGCCCGTGGAACGACGGGCGCTGGTGGCTGCGGGGCCACCCCGCCGGGGCGTGGTGCGCCCGTACCGAGGCCGACCCCGACCTGGTGGTCGACGTCGAGGCGCTGGGCGCGGCCTACCTCGGCGGCGTCTCGCTGGCGACGCTGCAGGCGGCCGGCCGGGTCACCGAGGTCAGCCCGGGGGCGGTGACCCAGGCGAGCACCGCGTTCCGCTGGCCGGTCACCCCCTGGTGCCCGGACGAGTTCTGAGCGTCAGACGGCGTCGCCCCGGGTCGGCAGGCCGCCGGCGGGGCGGTGCCGGTTCTGCTCGTAGTCGTGGATCAGCCCGATCCGGCGGACGTGCCGCTCGTCCTCGCTGAACGGCGTCCGCAGGAACTCCAGCACCAGCTCGGTGGCCTCCTCGACGGAGTGCTGGCGGGCGCCGATGGAGACGACGTTGGCGTCGTTGTGCTGGCGGGCGAGCTGGGCCGTCGCGGTGTTCCACACCAGCGCGGCGCGCACGCCGGGCACCTTGTTCGCCGCCATCTGCTCGCCGTTGCCCGACCCGCCGATGACGACGCCGAGGCTGCCCGGCTCGACGACGACGCGCTCGCCCACCTCGAAGCAGAACGGCGGGTAGTCGTCCTGCGGGTCGTAGTCGAAGGCGCCGCAGTCGACCGGCTCGTGCCCGGCGTCGGCGAGCGCCTGCTTCAGGTGCTCCTTGAACTCCAGCCCGGCATGGTCGGTGCCCACGAAGACGCGCATGGCGCGAGTCTGTCAGGGTCGGCCCGTGGCGGTGCTCGGGGTCGACGGCTGGCGCGGGCGCTGGGTCGGGGCCCTGCTCGAGGGCCGGTCGGTGCGGCTGCTCGACCTGCCCGACGCCGCCGCGGTGCTCGCGGTGCCCGGTGTCGAGGTGGTCGCCGTCGACATGCCGATCGGGCTGTCCGACGACGGCCCGCGCGCCTGCGACGTCGCCGCCCGCGCCCGCCTCGGGCGGGCCGGCAGCTCGGTGTTCCCGGCCCCCGTGCGGGCGGTCCTCGGCGCGCGGGACTACGCCCACGCGCGGGAGCTGTCGGTCGCGGCCACCGGCGGGCGCTCGCTGTCGGCGCAGGCCTTCCGGCTGACCGCGTCCATCCGCGCCCTCGACGACGCCCTCGGCGACCCGCCGGTGGACCACGTCGTCGAGGCGCACCCCGAGCTGGCGTTCCGGGCGCTCGACCCCGCCGTCGCCGACCCGAAGGTCACCGCCCGCGGGCTGGCCCAGAGGCTCGCGGCGCTGCGGACCGTGGTCGACGTCGACGCCGCCCTGGCCGCCGCGCCCCCGCGGGTGCCGGCCGTCGACGCGCTCGACGCGTGCGCGGTGGCGTGGTCGGCGCGACGGGTGGCCGACGGCACCGCGGAGTCCGTCGGCGACGGCTCCCGCGACGCTCGCGGCCGGCCGATGCGGATCTGCTGGTGAGCTTCCGGGAGGTGGCCGCCGGGGTCTTCGTCCGCCGGCACGCGTCACTCGACCTCAACTGCGGCCTGGTCGTGGGCGACGGCGCCTGCCTCGTCGTCGACACCCGCTCCTCCCCGGCCGAGGCCGCCGACCTCGCCGCCGCGGTGCGCCGGGTGACGCCGCACCCGTGGACGGTGGTCAACACCCACGCTCACCACGACCACTGCTTCGGCAACGCGGCGTTCCGGCCCGCGACGGTGTGGGGGTCGCGCGGGTGCGCCGCCGACCTGCTGGCCACCGGGGAGGGGCAGCGCGCGGCCCGGGTGGCCGAGCTGCTGGCCGACGGCGACGTCGCGGCCGCCGAGCAGGTGCGGCAGGCGCCGCTGGACCCGCCGGACGCGCTCGTCGACGACGTGGCCGTCCTCGACGTCGGCGGGGTCGAGGTGGTGCTGCGGTTCCTCGGCCGGGGGCACACCGGGCACGACCTGGTGGTGGAGGTCGAGGACGGGACGGTCTTCGCGGGGGACCTGGTCGAGGAGGGCGCCCCGCCGGCGTTCGAGGACTCCTTCCCCGCGGAGTGGCCCGCGACCCTGGGCCGGCTGCACGCGCTCGCCCGCGGCGCGGTGGTCCCGGGGCACGGGGCGGTCGTGGACGCGGCGTTCGTCGGCGCCCAGCGGGAGGAGCTGCTGGCGGTGCTCGCGGCCGTCCGGTCCGGCCGGCTCGACCGGGGCCCCTACGACGAGCCGACCATGCGCCTCGCCGCCTCCCGTCTCAGGTCAGGCGGCTGAGCACGGGCAGCGGCAGCACCCGCAGCAGGGCCGACACCGGCCGCCAGGGCCACTCGGGGACGTAGGCGCGCACCGGCTCCCGCTCGATGGCCGCGACCAGCGCGTCGACGCCGGTGTCGAGGTCGACGGTGAACGGGCCGCGGCGGCCGACGTTGATGTCGGTCTCGATGTAGCCGGGCAGCACCGTGGTCACGCGGATGCCGGTGCCCAGCAGGTCCGCGCGGATGCCCTCGGCGAGCCCGTTGAGCGCGGCCTTGCTGGCCCCGTAGGCGGTGCGGCTGCCGGTCATGCCGCGGACGGAGGCCACCGAGCTGATCACCACCAGGTGGCCGTGCCCCTGCGCGCGGAACAGCTCGACGGCGGCCTCGCACTGCGCGTGGGTGCCCAGGACGTTGGTGGCCAGGACCGCCCGGTTCACCGCGGACGCGCCGGTCCCGATCGAGCGCCCGTTGCCGATGCCGGCGTTGGCGACGAACCGGTCGATGCCGCCCAGCTCGGCGGCGAGCTCGGGGACCCCGCGGGCGACGGCGTCGGCGTCGTCGACGTCCATGGCGGCGGTGACCACCCGGATGCCCGGGTGCGCGGCGAGCAGCTCGTCCCGCAGCTGCTCGAGCAGGGGCACGCGCCGGGCGACGAGGGCGAGGTCGCGCCCGCGGGCGGCGAAGCGGCGGGCCATGCCCATGCCGAGGCCGGAGCTGGCGCCGGTGACCAGGATGCGCTGGCGGACGGGACGCGACATGCGGTCAGCATGCCAAGCGTGCACTTCCGCGGATGTGCACGGTGCACATCCGCGGAAGTGCACGGACGGGTCAGCGGCGGGTGAGCTCCAGGGCGTCGGCGGGCACCGAGCTCATGTCCGGGTCGGAGGTCCGGGTGCGCTTGAGCTCCCAGAAGTCGGGGAGGTTGGCCAGCAGGACGGCGCCGTCGAAGGCGCGGCCGGCGTCCTCGCCGGTGGGGACCTTGCTGATGACCGGGCCGAAGAACGCGACGCCGTCGATGTGCATCACCGGGGTGCCGACGTCCTCGCCGACCGGGTCCATGCCGGCGTGGTGGCTCTTCTCCAGCGCCTCGTCGTGGTCGGTGGAGGTCGCCGCCTCGGCCAGCTCGACCGGGAGCCCCACCTTCTCGAGCGCCGGGACGACCAGCTCGTCGAGCTCCTTGCCCTCGTGGTGCCGCAGCGTGCCCATGGCGGTGTAGAGGTCGCCGAGGACCTCCTCGCCGTGCTTCTCGGCGGCGGCGATCGCGACCCGCACCGGGCCGATCGCGGCCTTCATCATCTCCTGGTACTGCTCGGGCAGGTCGCGGCCGCGGTTGAGCACCGCCAGCGACATGACGTGCCAGTGCAGGTCGATGTCGCGCACCTTCGCCGCCTCGAGGACCCAGCGGCTGGTCAGCCACGCCCACGGGCACAGCGGGTCGAACCAGAAGTCCACCCGCGCCCTGGTAGGGGCGCTCTGCACTGCCTCGGTCATCGCTTCTCTCCCGCTCTCGTCGTCGTCCCGCCGCAGGCCGCGGTGGTCCGCTGTCCGCTGCCAAGTGCCCCGGCCGGGCGGTTGTTCCCCGTGCCCGCCGGGCGTGTCGGCGGTCCGTGGGAAGCTGCCGCGTGTGGCCGTACCCAACCTGACCCGCGACGACGCCGCCGCGCGCGCCCGCCTGCTCGCCGTCGACAGCTACGACCTGCAGTTCGACCTCACCGACGGTGAGGGGCGACCGGGCACCGGGACCTTCCGCTCGACGACGACGGTGACCTTCACCTGCCGCGAGCCCGGCGCCGCCTCGTTCATCGACCTGGTCGCCGAGACCGTCCGCTCGGCCACGCTCAACGGGGCGGAGCTCGACGTCTCCACCTACACCGAGGAGGGCGGCCTGCCGCTGCCCGACCTCGCCGCCGAGAACACCCTCGTCGTCGACGCCGACTGCCGGTACTCCAACTCCGGGGAGGGCCTGCACCGCTTCGAGGACCCCGAGGACGGCCAGGTCTACCTCTACACGCACTTCGAGCCGGCCGAGGCCAAGCGCGTGTTCGCCTGCTTCGACCAGCCCGACCTCAAGGGCAGCTACACCGTCCACGTCGTCGCGCCGTTCGACTGGCAGGTCGTCTCCAACACCGGCGGCCGCACCATCGAGGCCGGCCCGGCCGGCTCGCAGCTGGTCCACTTCACGCCCACGAAGCGGCTGTCGACCTACCTGGTCGCGCTGATCGCCGGGCCCTACGCGCGGGTCACCGACGCCTACGAGGACATCCCGCTGGGGCTGTACTGCCGCGCCTCGCTGGCCGAGCACCTCGACCCCGAGGCGCTGTTCCGGGTCACCAAGCAGGGCTTCGAGTTCTTCCAGCGCGTCTTCGACTACCCGTACCCCTTCGACAAGTACGACCAGCTCTTCGTCCCGGAGTTCAACGCCGGCGCCATGGAGAACGCCGGCGCGGTGACGATCCTGGAGGACTACGTCTTCCGGTCCCGGGCCACGCGGGCCACCTACGAGCGCCGGGCGGAGACGGTGCTGCACGAGCTCGCGCACATGTGGTTCGGCGACCTCGTGACCATGCGCTGGTGGGACGACCTGTGGCTCAACGAGTCCTTCGCCACCTACATTTCCACGCTGTGCCAGGCCGAGGCCACCGAGTACACGACCGCGTGGACGACGTTCGCCAACGTCGAGAAGGCCTGGGCCTACGCGCAGGACCAGCTGCCCTCCACCCACCCGATCGCCGCGGACATGGTCGACGTCGCCGCCGTCGAGGTGAACTTCGACGGGATCACCTACGCCAAGGGCGCCTCGGTGCTCAAGCAGCTGGTGGCCTACGTCGGCCGGGAGGAGTTCCTCGCCGGCATCCGCCAGTACTTCCGCACCCACGAGTACGGCAACACCACCCTCGCCGACCTGCTCGACCCGCTGTCGGAGGCCACCGGCCGGGACCTGTCCGAGTGGTCGCGGCAGTGGCTGGAGACCAGCCAGGTCAACACCCTGCGCCCGGTGATCGAGGTCGGTGACGACGGTCGATACGCGTCGTTCGCCATCGAGCAGACCGCCGTCCCCGAGCACCCGGTGCTGCGCCGGCACCGGCTGGCCGTGGGCCTCTACGACCGCGGGCCCGACGGGCTGACCCGCACCGCCCGGGTGGAGCTCGACGTCGACGGCGAGCGGACCGAGGTGCCCGACCTGGTCGGCCGCCCCGCCGCCGACCTCGTGCTGGTCAACGACGACGACCTGACCTACGCCAAGCTCCGGCTCGACGAGCGCTCGCTGGCCACGCTGCGCGAGGCGATCGGCACGATGTCCGACCCGCTGCCGCGGGCGCTGTGCTGGTCGGCGGCGTGGGACATGACCCGCGACGCCGAGCTGCCCGCCCGCGAGTGGGTGCAGCTGGTGCTGGCCGGCATCGACGCCGAGACCGAGATCAGCGTGGTGCAGTCGCTGCTGGGGCGGGTGCAGTCGGCCCTGACCTCCTACGCCGACCCGGCGTGGGCCCCGACCGGCTGGACGGCGCTGGCCGACAAGGCGCTGGAGGCGCTCGAGGCGGCCGAGCCGGGCAGCGACGTGCAACTGCAGTGGTCGCGCACGCTGGCCGCGGCCGCGCGGACCGAGCAGCACGCGGCGGTGCTGCGCGGGCTGCTCGACGGGTCGCGCACCGTGCCGGGGCTGGCCGTCGACGCCGACGCCCGCTGGGCCCTGCTCAACGGCCTGGTCGCGATCGGCGCGGCCGGTGACGCCGAGATCGACGCCGAGGCCGAGCGGGACGCCACCGCCACCGGCGCCCGGCGGGCCGCGACCGCCCGGGCGCTGCGGCCGGCCGCGGAGGCGAAGGAGGAGGCCTGGAAGAAGGCCTTCCACGACCCCGACGTCCCCAACGCCGTGCACGAGGCGCTGGTGGCCGGCTTCTGGCACCCCGCGCAGCGCGAGCTGACCGCCGGGTACGTCGAGCGCTACTTCACCGAGTGCGGCCCGATGTGGGACCGCCGCCCGGGCGAGATCGCGAAGAACGCCGTCCAGTACCTGTTCCCGCCGGTGGTGGAGGAGCGCACGCTGCAGGCCGCCGACGCGTGGCTCGGGCACGAAGGCGCGCCCGCCCCGCTGCGCCGGCTGGTGACCGAGGGCCGCGACGGCATCGCGCGCGCGCTGCGGGCGCGGCAGCGGGACGCCGCCGCGGGCTGAGCCGCACGGCCGGCGAGGGCCCGGGAGGACGTCGTCCTCCCGGCCCCTCCCCGTGTCGGGCACCCGCCGGGAGAGCCAATGTCGCGATATGGGCCCCTCGACGGCCTGGGCGGAGCCGATGTCGCGACCAAGGCCCCCGGAACACGACGGAGCCCGGCCGGACGAGGTGTCCGGCCGGGCTCCGCTGCGGTCAGTGGACGCGCGCGCTGCGCGGGTGGCCCGCCTGGTCGGAGAGCTGGCGCAGGCCGTTGACGATCCCGCCGACGAGGTCACCGGAGGCGAACGAGTTCGTCATCGACAGGACGGCCAGGGCGCAGGCCCGGTCGGGCAGCCGGCGGGCGGCCGACGAGCCGGTGACGACCTCGATCACCCGCTGGCCCGGCGAGACGGCCAGCAGCACGGACTCCGTCGGCTGGCCGCCGCGGGCGTGCAGCTCCTCGGCGCGGATGCGGGTCTTCGGGCCGAGGTCGCCGATGTAGAGGGTGAAGCGCAGCCCGGTCTCCCGGGAGGCCATGGTCAGTGCCTCGTCGAGCCGGGCGAGCTCGCGGTAGCTGAAGACCGTGTCGTAGCCCTCGTCGGCCCGGTTAGGCGCGGTGTCGACCGTGCCCGTGTCGTGGGGCTCGGCCTGCAGGACGCGGGTCATCGCCGGTCTCCGGATTCGGTGCGGTGGGTGGGGGTCATCGGGTCACCAGGTCCCGCGGGCGCCGCCGAGCGGGCCGCCCGCGGACGGGACCGGCGCGGAGTCCGAGGCGATCACGTGCGACCCGACCGTCGCCCCGTGGTTCGGCCCGTGCGCCGTCGCCCCGTGCGCCGTGGCGCCGTGGGCGGTCGCCCCGTCGGCCGGGCCGTGTCCGTCGCCGGAGCCGATCGCGGCGGGCTCGCCGTAGAGCGAGGAGCCGACCGCCTGGGTGTCGCCGTGGCCGGCGGCGTGCGTGGGCGCGTTCTTCGGCTGCGGCTCGTACCAGACCGGCTCGTGGTCCCAGGGCTGTCCCGGCTTGTACCGGACCCCGGCGCGCCGCCGGCCCCCGGGCAGGTAGGTCAGCGCCCACAGCAGGAGGTACACCGCGAGCGGCGCGGCGACGAAGACGAGCAGGGTCTCGACGACGGTCACGCCCGGAATCTACCGCCGGGCGTGGTCGCCTGTGCGTCGGCGTCCCAGCACGGCGGGTGCCGGTGCGCCCACGGCCGGGCCTGCTCCAGCTGGGCCGCGAGGGCGATCAGCGTGACCTCGTCGGCGGGGCGCCCCACGAGCATCGTGCCCACCGGCAGCCCGTCGCCGGTCCAGTGCAGCGGGACGCTGAGGGCCGGCTGCCCGGTGACGTTGTAGAGCGCGGTGAAGGCGGCGTACCGCTTGTTCCGCTCGAAGTCCGCGGCGCCGTCGCCGTCGGCGTCGAACCAGCCCAGCGGACGCGGCGTCGTGGTCGTCACCGGGGCCAGCAGGACGTCGAAGGCGTCGGTGGCCGCGACGTAACGCCGCGAGAACAGCCGCAGCGCGGTGAGCGCCTCCATCGCCGCCTGCGCCGACAGCGCTAGCCCGCGGGCGCGCAGCTCCCGGGTGAGCGGCCGCAGCTCCCCCACCCGGTCGGCCGGCACCGGCAGCAGCGTGGCCGACAGCGACCACACCCGCTCGAACGCGCCGAGCACGTCGGGGCCGAGCAGGCCGCCCGGGACCTCGACCACCTCGTGCCCCAGCGACTCGAGCAGCCCGGCGGCGTCGTCGAGGGCCGCGGCGACCTCGGGGGCGAGGACCGCCTCGGGCATCGGGGACTCCACCGTGCGGCCGATCCGCAACCGGCTCACCGGCTGGTCCGCGGCGCCGAGGAAGGTCTCCCCCGGCGGCAGCGGCGGGGCCCAGGTCGCGTCCCCGGTGACCGGGCCGGCCATCGCGTCGAGCAGGGCCGCGGCGTCGCGGACGGTGCGGGCGATCGGGCCGTTGGTGCCCAGGCCCGTGACGTCGCTGCCGAACGGGGCGTTGCTCACCCGTCCGCGGGCCGGCTTGATGCCCACCAGGCCGTTGACGGCCGCCGGGATGCGGATCGAGCCGCCGCCGTCGCTGCCCTGGGCGAACGGCAGCATGCCCGCCGCCACGGCGACCGCGGCGCCGCCGCTGGAGCCGCCGGCCAGCAGGGTGGGGTCCCACGGGCAGCGGGCGGGACCGGCGAGGTCGTTGTCGGTGTAGGCCGGATACCCGAACTCCGGGGTGTTCGTCTTGCCCAAGCTGATCGTCCCGGCGGCGGCGAGCCGGGTGACGACGGCGTCGTCGACGGTGGGGACGAAGTCGGCGAAGACGGTGCTGCCGAAGGTGGTGCGCACGCCGGCGGTGTTGTTGAGGTCCTTGACCGCCGTCGGGACGCCGAGCAGCGGGGGCAGGTCACCGCCGCGGACCGCCGCCCGGTCGGCCGCCGCGGCGGCGGCCACCGCCCGCTCGGGGGTGACGGTGACGAACGCGCCGAGGCCGGCGTCGAGCGCCTCGATCCGGGACAGGGCGTGCCGCACCAGCTCGGTGGGGCTCACCTCCCCCGCCCGGACGGCGGCCGCCTGCTCCAGGGCGGTGAGGTCGTGCAGCTGCGTCACGGAGGCGACGCTAGCCTCCGCCGGTGGGGCTCGGCCGGGCGTTCTGGACCTTCTGGTCGGCGTCGGTCCTGGTCAACCTCGGTGACGGCATCCGCCTCGCGGCCTTCCCGCTGCTGGCCGCGTCCCTGTCGACCGACCCGCTGGTCGTCAGCGCGGTCGCCGCCGCGGGCACGCTGCCGTGGCTGCTGACCGGGCTGGCTGCCGGATCGCTCGCCGACCGGCACGGGGCCCGGGCGCTGGTGCCGCTCGCGGACGGCCTGCGGGTCGTGGTGCTGGCGGTCCTGGTGGCGCTGCTCGTGGCCGACCGGGCGTCGGTCGTCACGGTGGCCGTCGCGGCCCTCCTCCTGGGGGTGGGTGAGACGGTCCGGGACGTCGCGGCCGAGACCGTGCTCCCGCGGCTGGTGCCCGCCGACTCCCTCGAACGCGCCAACGGCCGGATGGCGGCGGGCCAGGTGGCCGGCAACGAGTTCGTCGGGCCACTGGTCGGCGGTGTCCTGTTCGCGGCCGGCGCCGCACTCCCCTTCGTGGTCAACGGTGCGACGACGGCCGTTGCGGTCCTGCTGGTGCTCTCGCTGCCGCCTGCGGCGCTCTCCGCGCTCCGGCCCGCCCCGCATGCACCGGTCGACGTCGGCCGGCGGACCGTGGCGGGCGTCGTCTGGCTGTCCCGGGACCGGCGGCTGCGCACGCTCGTTCTCACCGTGGCCACGGTCGCGCTGGCCGACAGCGCCTGGTTCAGCGTCTTCGTCCTCTACACCGGGGAGCGCCTCGGGCTGACCGCCGTCGGCTTCGGCGCCCTGCTGGCGCTCGGCGCCGGCGGTGGCCTCACCGGAGCGCTGCTCGCCCACCGGCTCATCGCCGGACGGCGGCACCGCGGCGTCGTGGCGTGGTCCGCCGCCGTCGCGGCGACCAGCCCGGTCCTGCTGTTCGCGCTGCCGCGGACCTGGGTCGCCGGCGTGGTCGTCGTCGTGTCCAGCGGCGCCTTCGCGGTGCTCAACGTGGCGACGGCGTCCCTCCGTCACCGGCTGGTCCCCGACGCCCTCCGTGGCCGGGTCACGGCGGCCTGGCGCACGACGGTCTACGGTGCCGGCGCCGCCGGCGCGCTCGGCGGCGGCGCGCTGGCGACACTGGCCGGGCTCGAGGCACCGTTCGTGCTCAGCGCCGTCCTGGGCACCGGAGCCGCCCTTGCGTGGTGGTCGGTGTCGGCACCGCGGCCGCGTGCCGCCTGAGAGGAGACCCGTGGACCTCACCCGCGCCGCCGCCGAGGCGCTCGACGACGCCGACCCGCTCGCCGGCTACCGGAGCCGGTTCGCCGGCACCGACGACGACGGCCCCGACCGGCTGGTCTACCTCGACGGCAACTCGCTGGGCCGGATGCCGCGGGAGACACCGGCGGCGCTGGCGCGGGTGGCCGAGCAGGAGTGGGGCCGCGGGCTGGTGGGCTCCTGGGCGTCCTGGATCGACGTGGCCACGCGGGTCGGCGACGTCATCGGCACCGGCGTCCTCGGCGCCCGGCCCGGCGAGGTGCTGCTGGCCGACTCCACCACGGTCGACCTCTACAAGCTGCTGGTGGCCGCCGCCGACGCCCGCCCGGACCGCGACGTGCTGGTCTGTTCCGCCGACGACTTCCCCACCGACCGCTACGTCGTCGCGGGGGTGGCCGCCGCCCGCGGGATGACCGTCCGGGAGGTGCCCGCCGACATCGACGAGGGCCTCGACCCGGCGGTGCTCGCGGGCGTCCTCGACCAGCGGGTCGCCGTCGTCGTGCTGTCGGCCGTGGCCTACCGCTCGGGGGCGCTCGCCGACGTCGCGGCGGTGACGGCGGCCGCGCGGGAGGCCGGCGCGCTCGTGCTCTGGGACCTCTCGCACGCCGCGGGCTCGGTGGCGGTGGACCTCGAGGCGAACGGCGTGGACCTCGCCGTCGGCTGCACCTACAAGTACCTCAACGGCGGGCCGGGGGCGCCGGCCTTCCTCTACGTGCGGCGCGAGCTGCAGGACCGGCTGCGCCAGCCGATCTGGGGCTGGTTCGGCCAGCAGGACCAGTTCGCGATGGGCCCGGTCTACGACCCGGTGCCCGGCATCGGCCGCTTCGGCGTCGGGACGCCGCCGGTGCTGGCCGCTGCGGCGGTGGAGGTGGGCGCCCGGCTGGTGGCCGAGGCGGGCATCGGCCGGCTCGCGGCCAAGGGGCGGGCGCTGACGAGCCTGCTGGTGGAACTGGCTGACGCCTGCCTCGTCCCGCACGGCGTGGCGCTGGCCAGCCCGCGGGACCCCGACCGCCGCGGCTCGCACGTGACCCTGGCGCACCCGGCGGCGTGGCAGCTGACGCAGGCCCTGGTCGACTGCGGCGTCGTCCCGGACTACCGCACCCCCGACCGCGTGCGGCTGGGCCCGGCTCCGCTCTACACGCGGTTCGTCGACGTGTGGGACGCCGTCGACCGCTTCCGCGTCCTGCTCGAGGACGGCGCCTGGCGCGGCTACCCCCAGGAGCGCGCCCGCGTCACCTGACGCGGGCACTTCCGCGGGAGTGCCCGCTCAGGCCTGCGCGACGACCACCAGGTTCTCGGTGGAGGCCTTCCCGGCGCGCTGGAAGCAGGTGATGAGCACCAGCCGCCCGGGCACGGCCGCCCAGAGGTCGGCGGTGCCGGCGAGCGCGTCCTTGGCATAGCGGCCGGTCCGCTCGACGGTGTAGTCGACGGTCCCGCCCGGGGTGCTGACCTCGACCACGTCGCCGGGTCGCAGTCCCTCGTCGGCCGCCTCGGCGTCCACCAGCGGGTCGAACCCGTACTCGCCGGTGCCGGTCGCGTGGGCGGCGATGTAGAGCGTGTTGTCGGCCTGCTCGGCCGCGCCCACCGGGTCGCCGTAGGAGTCGATCCAGTACGCCGCGGTCAGGCCGGGCGGGTTGATCGCCCCGTCCTGCGGTGTCAGCGGCAGCACGGGCAGGTCCAGGCCCAGCGCCGGGACGGTCACGTGCACGTCCGAGGACGGCGTCGGCAGCGTCTCCCCCTCGGGCGGCAGCGTGGGCTGCGCCGGCTCGGCGACCGGCGCGGTGGCCGCGGCCACCGGGTCGGCGGACCCGGTGGCCCTGGTGCGCCACCTCGAGTCGCTGGGCGTGCGGACCCTGCGCAACGAGCGCGTGGCCCTCGGCCGCGACGGCGCGACCGTCGACCTGGCCGGAGTCGACGACGTGTCGGCGGCCGACTCGGGGTTCCCCGGTCACCGCACCGACCTGGACGCCGCCCTCGAC